>NZ_JASGSR010000160.1:0-15518 GCF_040446015.1 Bradyrhizobium sp. INPA03-11B | reverse complement strand
GAACACTTCCACGCCGTCGCCGCAGGATGGAGCCTCAGAGATCTGTGCATGCCCTAGTGCGAAAGCAGGGACCCATAGCCACGATACAAGTTGGCTTGCACCGCTTTGGCCACGGCTCGCTTCAACAACTCGGCCCTGTGGTTATGGGTCCCTGCTTTCGCAGGGACGACGATCGGGGGAGGAGCCGTCTTGGTTATCGATCTGCATCCTCGCACTTGCCGGCGAAGGGAAGCTTAAGCGATTTCGGAATATTGGAAATATGCCCCTGATTTGCCCGACGTGTCAAGGTGCCCGTGTCGGACGCCGGCAGCCCGCCGGCTGCTTTGCATGGGGTTGTTTTCGATATTTTTGGCCCCGCGCATCCGCGGCGGCTGTAAAGGGGAACAGGGCGCGCCGCCGATGCGTCCGCAGTTTGCCCTGTTCCGTCGCCTAGCCCGAAAATAATTCCCCACCCCATGTCGATCCGGTTCGCACCGGATCGTCGTCCCCGATAGCGAGCCGGTTTTGCGGCGGTTATCGTCGCTTCTCGCCCAACAGGAGTTTTCCGATGCGGTTCATGTATATCGTCACCTCGTCCCAGCCCCCGCGGCCGCCGACGCCGGCCCTGATGGAGGCGATGGGCAAGCTCGCCGAGCGGGAAATCAAGGCCGGCCGCATGATCGACACCGGCGGGCTGCTGCCGGTCGCGATGGGTGCCCAGGTCCGCATCACCGACGGGAAGCTCAACGTCATCGACGGGCCGTTCATCGAGACCAAGGAGATGATCGGCGGCTACGCGATCTTCGAGCTGCGCAACAAGGAAGAGGCGGTGGCGGCCGCGGTGGAGTTCATGCAGCTGCACAAGGAGCACATGCCTGGTTGGGACGGCACCTGCGAGGTGCGCGCCTTCGCCACCCCGGGCGTCGACGGCGCCTGCCAGGTCGATGTGTCCGCAGCGCTTGATGCGTAGCGGACGGAGCGTTTTCAGGCGAAGCGGCCTCCGGTTCGCGTGAAGACAACGCGTCCAGGCAACAATCCAGGTCGGCGGCGATGACGGTCGCCGACATCCAGTCCACGATCCTTGCGGTGTGGCGCATCGAGCAGCCGCGGCTGATCACCAGCCTGTCGCGGATGCTGCGCGACGTGCCGCTCGCCGAGGATCTGACCCAGGAAACGCTGATCGCGGCGCTCGAGCACTGGCCGGGCAGTGGCGTGCCGGAAAAGCCGGGCGCCTGGCTGATGGCCGTCGCCAAGCGCCGCGCGCTCGATCATCTGCGCCGCAATCGCATGCTCAGCCAGCGGCACGGCATGCTGGCGCATGATCTGGCGCGGGAGCAGGAGACCATGCCCGATTTCGATTCCGCGCTCGACGACGATATCGGCGACGAATTGCTGCGGCTGATCTTCACCGCCTGCCATCCGCTGCTGTCGCGCGAGGCGCGCGCCGCGCTGGCGCTGCGGATGATCTGCGGCCTCACCACCGAGGAGATCGCGCGCGCCTTCCTGCAGGCGGAAGCGACCATCGCCCAGCGCATCGTGCGCGCCAAGCGCACGCTGTCGGAATCAGGCCTGGCCTATGAGACGCCGCGCGGCGCGGCGCTGTCCGAGCGGCTCGCCTCGGTGCTCGAGGTCGCCTATTTGATCTTCAACGAGGGCTATACCGCTGCGCGCGGCGACGAATGGCTGCGGCCGCAGCTCTGCGACGAGGCGCTGCGGATCGGCCGCGTGCTGACCTCGATCGCGCCATCGGAGCCGGAGGCGCACGGCCTGCTGGCGCTGATGGAGTTCAACGCCTCGCGGATGGCGGCGCGCACCGATGCGGACGGCGAGCCGATCCTGCTGATGGACCAGAACCGCGCGCTGTGGGATCGCCTGCAGATCCGCCGCGGGCAGCTCGCACTGGCGCGCGCCCGCGAGCTCGGCGGCGCCGGCGGCTTCTACGCGCTGCAGGCCGCGATCGCCGCCTGCCACGCCGAGGCCGATGCGCCCGGCGCGACCGACTGGCGCCGCATCGCCGCGCTCTACGGCGATCTCGCCGCGCTGCTCGACTCGCCCATCATCGAGCTCAACCGCGCGGTCGCGATCGGCATGGCGGAAGGGCCGCAGGCCGCGCTTGCGATCGTCGACGGTCTCGCCGATGAGCCGGCGCTGAAATCCTATCACCTGCTGCCGAGCGTGCGCGGCGATCTCCTGCACCGCCTGAGCCGCTTCGCCGAGGCGCACACGGCGTTCGAGGCCGCCGCCGCATTGGCCGGCAACGCGCGCGAGCGTGAGTTCCTCAAGCGCCGCGCCGCCGCCGCTGCACGTGCGGCGCAGGGCCACGAGCGGCGCTGACGGCTTCGCGATCCCGGACGGAGGCCTTGAGCTCAGGCCTATCGATCGCGTAGCCCGCGCTTCACCACCAACCCGGCCGACACCACTGCGGCCGTGCAGCGCTGGGTTAAGCGTTAGGTCCGACCAGCCCGGCCTTGCCGCGCAGCCCCCACAGCAGCAGGACCGATGCCGCGATGATCGCAAGGCCGATCGAGATGAACCCTGCGGTCACAAGCGTCTCCTGCCACGGCGCGGCACCGCGTCCGGCCGCGGTGATTGGCGAGAGCGCACCGGTCCCGAGCATGGCGGCGAGCGTCGTCACCGCCCAGTTGCCATATGTCCCGCAGAGCAGCGCCCAGTAGGCGAAAGCGCGCGGACCGGACGCCAGCCTGACTTCGCTCCAGATTGCGCCGACCGCGAGCAGGAAGGTGCCGTTCATCACGCCTTCGAGATGCGCCGCGAGCGCCATCCGCACATTGGTGAAGTGCTGCTCGGCAAGGCCGGTCAACAGCCCGATCAGGAACAAGGCCATGCCGTGAAACAGCAGCCGCCGCCGATAATCCATTGTCGCCCCCAGAAATAGCTCCTCGAAATAACGGCTGACCATAGCAGAAACTGCGCAGTCGCCCGCCAGGGATCGGGACCAACGACCCGACCAGCGGAGGGCCTGCCGCTCGGTCTTGCCGCGCCGGCTGCCGGCGACCGGCCAAGTCACATCGCCGGGCCGTGCCGCAAAAGCCCGGCGGTTGTTGCCGGCTGCAACCTATGACACCATCCCGATTCCAGTTTATTTTTGACTTTGGAAGCCTATGCCGCGCCGCAAATATGCCTGGGAGAACCTTACCGACGAGCAGTTGCTCCAGCAGCGCCTCAGCAGTCTGAGGGTTGCGGTCGAAGGCACCTGGCTCGCGGATTGTGTCAGCACGCTCTACGAGGAGCTCGAAGAGCGCGGCATCCGGCTGCGGCCGCACACCTGGATCTCGAGCGAATGGTTCAGCCCGGCGGATGTGCCCGGCATCGCGATTCCGTTTTACCTGGCCCATCCCCGCCTGATGAAGCTCGAGAAGAAGATGATGCTCGACGTCGAGGGCGCCTCGTGGTCCGAGTGCATGGCCATTCTCCGCCACGAGGCGGGCCACGCCGTGCAGCACGGCTACCAGCTGCAACGCCGCCGGCGCTGGCAGCAGCTGTTCGGTCCGTCGTCGCAGCATTATCCGCGCTACTACCGGCCCAATCCGGCCAGCCGCAACTATGTCCAGCATCTGCGGCTCTGGTACGCGCAGAGCCATCCGGACGAGGATTTCGCCGAGACCTTCGCGGTTTGGCTGCGGCCGCGCTCGAACTGGCGGACGCGGTATGCCGGCTGGCCGGCGCTGAAGAAGCTCGAATATGTTGACGAGCTGATGGGCGAGATCGCCGGCAAGCGGCCGCTGCTGACGACGCGCGAGCGCGTCGATCCGTTGCGTGCGCTCAAGCAGACGCTCGGCGAGCACTACAAGAAGAAGCAGGCGTTCTACGCGTTCACGCCGCCGAAGACCTATGACCGCGATCTGTCCAAGCTGTTCTCCGCCGATCCGCGGCATCAGCGGTATCAGCCGGCGGCGGTGTTCATCAGGCGGCATCGTGCTCATATCAGGCAACTGGTCGCGCGCTGGACCGGCGAGAACCAGCTGACGCTCGATGCCGTGCTCGACGACATGATCTCGCGCTGCCGCGAGCTTAATCTGCGTGCCGTCGGCCCCGAGCAGAAGCTCGTGACCAACTTCATCATCCTGCTGACCGCCAAGACCATGCACGCGCTGTTCGGCCCGTCGCGCCGTAAATGGATCGCGCTATGAAACACCTTCGCATCCTGGTGCTCATGCATCCCGACTGTGTGCCGCCCGATAGCAGCGACGGATACTCCGCGCGGGAAATCAACGAGTGGAAGACCGAATACGACGTCGTGAGCACCCTGCGCGCGGCCGGCCATGAGGTTCGCCCGCTCGGCGTGCAGGAGGAAATCAAGCCGGTGCGCGACGAGATCGAAGGCTTCAAGCCGCACATCGTGTTCACGCTGCTGGAGGAGTTTCACTACGACGTCGTGTATGACCAGCACATCGCGAGCTATCTCGAGCTGATGAAGATCCCGTACACCGGGTGCAACCCGCGCGGCCTGATCCTGGCGCGCGGCAAGGATCTGTCCAAGACGCTGGTGCATCATCGCCGGGTCCCGGTGCCGGCCTTCGCCGTGTTCCCGATGCGCCGCAAGGTCAAGCGGCCGCCGCGTCTCGAGCTGCCGCTGATCGTCAAGAGCCTGAGCAGCGACGGATCGCTCGGCATCTCGCAGGCGTCGATCGTCGATACCGACGAGAAGCTCGTGGAGCGCGTCGCCTTCATCCATGAGCGGATCGGAACGGCCGCGATCGCCGAGCAGTTCATCGAGGGCCGCGAGCTTTATGTCGGCGTGCTCGGCAACAACCGGCTGCGGGTCCTGCCGGTGTGGGAATTGAAATTCGGCAGCATGGGCGGCCCCGGCGCGCGGCATATCGCGACCGAAAAGGCCAAGCACGATACCAGCTATCAGGAGCGCATCGGGATTGCGGATGGTCCGGCCGACGACCTCACGCCGGAACTATCCGCCCATATTCAGCGGCTGGCGAAACGCATCTACCGGACCCTGGGACTCGACGGCTATGCGCGCATCGACTTCCGCCTGTCCACCAATGGCGTGCCGTATTTCATCGAAGCCAATCCGAATCCCGAGATCGCCAAGAGCCAGGAGTTCGCGACCGCCGCCGGGCATGACGGGCTCGATTACCCGGGTCTGTTGAACCGGATCGTGACGCTCGGAATCAGCCGCGCCAAGGCCGGCGTATCCCTGGGCTGACCGAGCTTCAGAGACTGCGTTGTGTGGTGTGGCGCCGTGCGTCCCTGGCGAGAAACATCGCAAACGTTTCCCTAACGCGCGTCGCCGGTGTCGCTTCGGTCGCGGCTGCGGAAACGGGCGCCGAGGTGGAACGAAACGCATCCGGTTCCGGCCACCGCCGTGCGATGATGTCGTTTACCGGAACCGCCAACAGGATACTGTCGCTGCGGCAGGTGTCGTAGACGTACAAACCGGCAAGAAAAATCGATACGACAACAAGGATCGTCCTGGAAATCGGCATTGTGTTTGCGCCTTCTTGATTGAGGCGAACAATGCCCGGCGACGGTGACCCGCGCGTTTAGCTGTCGGATCGATCGGCCAGTACGGTTCCCGCTTGGTGAACGCGATGCATAAACCGTTCGCTTACCAACGCCTTCAAGGTTGCGGCAACCAGCTTTCCTCACCAGCCTGCAAGGAGTCTCTGGCATCAAGGGATCAAGAAAAAGACTGAGGAGGCCACCATGTTCGTCGCCATTCGAGTCATGATCCTGATCGCCAGTGCCTATGCAGGCTCGGCCGTCGCGGAGATGCAGTTCGCGCCGCTGCCGAACCTTGCGGCGTCGTCCGCGCCGTAGGATCGGCGAGCGACGCTTCTTCTTCGCGCCGTCTTGACGCAAGGCCGGCGTCATCAGCGCGAGGCTGCGGCAACTCCGATTGCGCGGGCTGCATTTTCCGCCATCCGGGTCGCCGTCAGTCGCAGGAAATACAGCGACAGTCCTGGATTGCGTTCGCACAGCTTCCTCAGTGCGCCATCGCTGATCCACAGCAGGTCCACGTCGGTTGTCGCCTTCCTGAGCGGAAATGAGTCTGAGCGGCAGTCACGCGGAACGTGACGCATCGCGGTGCGGTGGCAGCGAAGCTCTCGACCGCCTCGGGCGCCTTCTGTTGCCCGACGCAGTGCAGCGAAGGGCATGTTGGAACTTCGCGGCTTTCCGTAGCTTGACGGAAGGTGGCCATGTTGGGATGCGCGATGTTCCGACGTTTTGCCTTTGCACGTTTTGCCGCTGCCCTCTTGTTTTTGTCGACCACGCCCGTGGTTGCAGCAGGTCTCGATGCCGCATCGATCAACGACGCCGCGGCGCCGCCGGCAAGATTGCCGGACCGTCAACAGCTCAGCCCTTCCATTGCCAGGCTCGAGATCCTGCTTGATCGCGCGCATTTCTCCCCCGGCGAGATCGACGGCAAGCTCGGCGAGAACGCGCAGAAGGCGCTCGCGGCATTCGCCGAGGCCAATGGATTGTCCTTCGACAAGGCGGTGACGGCGGATCTCTGGACCAGGCTCGCTTCTGCCAGCGAAGGCGCCTCGGTCGCCACCTACACGATTGTCGATGCCGACGTGAAAGGCCCGTTCCTGAACAAGGTCCCCGCGAAGATGGAGAGCATGAAAGACCTGCCGGCGCTGAACTACACCAGCCCGCGCGAAGCGCTCGCCGAGAAATTCCACATGAGCGAGGCGTTGCTTCAGGCGCTCAACCCCGGGCAGAAGTTCGATAAGCCCGGTGACAGCATTGCGGTTGCGAACGTGCTCGACACCGAAAAGCCGGCACCGGTCGCGCGTATCGAGGTCGACAAGACGCGGCAGACGCTACGGACCTTCGATGCCGCAGGGAAGCTCCTCGCCTTCTATCCCGCAACGGTCGGCAGCACGGAGAAGCCGACGCCGAGCGGCACGCTGAAGGTGACGGCGATCAACAAGAATCCGACCTATCGCTACAATCCAAAATACAAGTTCAAGGGTGTCAAATCGAAGAGGCCGTTTACGATCAAGCCCGGCCCGAACAACCCGGTCGGCGTGGTCTGGATCAACCTCTCGGGGGAAGGCTACGGCATTCACGGCACCGGTAATCCCGGCAAGATCTCCAAGGCCGAATCCCACGGCTGCGTCCGGCTCACGAATTGGGACGCGCTCAGGGTCGCGGCCGGTGTCGCCAAGGGCACGCCGGTTGCGTTCGTGGAGAGCTCGCGATAGCGCGACGAGCGCAGGACCTGACGCCGAGTATTGCCGGTTGCCAACCTCGTTCCGTGTCATTGCCGCGTCGCGGAATGATGTCGACCGCGCGATGCGCGTCCGTGGCTTGAAGCCATGCGGAAGACGCAGCCGGCCGCGCGCACACCAACCGTCGCGCACGGTTGCCATGGGCCGCTCTCCGGCTGATGATGCGCAAAACGGATCAAAACCGATCGAGAGGAAGCGAATGCGTGGGCGTCGTGTGCTGATGGAATCGTTCGTGTCGCACGGCGTGCGCCATATTTTCGGCAATCCCGGCACGACGGAAACACCGCTGCTCGATAGTTTGCCGGCATTTCCGCAACTCGAATACATCATGGCGCTGCATGAAGGTGTCGCGGTCAGCGCGGCCAGTTTCTACGCGCAGGCGTCGGGGCGCGTCACCGTTGCCAACCTGCACGTCGCTCCCGGCCTCGGCAACGGCATCGGTTCACTCTACGGCGCGCTGAAGGCAAACTCGCCCGTGGTCGTGACGGCCGGCCAGCAGGATACGCGGATGCGGCTCAACAATCCGTTGCTCGGCCATGATCTCGTTGCGATGGCCGCACCCGTGACGAAGTGGAGCGTGCAGATCGAGCGCGCCGACGAGATCGCCCCGATCATGCGACGCGCGTTCAAGGTGGCGACCGATGCGCCGCAGGGACCGGTGTTCGTGTCGCTGCCGATCGACGTCCTCGAGCAGGAAACCGCGGTCGATGCGTCGACGCCGGATCATTTGTGGCGATCGACGCGTCCCGATCCGGCAGGCATCGAGGCGCTGGTCGCGCTGCTCCTGAAGTCGAAAAATCCGGCCATCATCGTCGGCGATGACGTGGCGCGGTCGGGCGGCGAGCAGGCGCTGGTGGCGCTGGCGGAAGCGCTCGGCGCCACCGTGTGGTCCGAGGGATTGCGCCATCACGCGTCGTTCCCGACCAGCCATCCGAGTTATCGCCAGTCGCTCCCGGGCGACGCCCGGCAGGTGCGGAAGGCGCTCGGCGAAGCCGATCTCGTGCTGCTGATCGGCGGTCCGTTCTTTGAGGACATCTGGTTTGCGTCCGGCGGCCATATTCCCGACGGCGCGTCCTTGCTGCAGATCGAGGCCTCGGCCGAGCGTCTCGCGCTCAACAACCGGCTCGATGCCGGCATCGTCGGCGACATCGCCGTCAGCCTCGCCGCACTGACGGAAGCGTTGCGTGCAAAGGCAGGTGCGGACTTCAAGCTGGCCGCGCAACGCCGCAACGCCGCGCTGGCCGAACTACAGGCGAAGGAGAAAGCGGCCTATCGCGCCCGTGTCGAGAAAAGCTGGAACCGCGAGCCAAGCTCGATGCCGCGCGTTACCGCGGAGCTTCGTCGCGGTCTGCCCGACGATGTCGTGATCGTCGACGAAAGCATCACGGCCAGCCTCGATCTCGCGCGCGCCTTCGATTATCGCGGCTTCGGCGATTATTTCGGCGGCCGTGGCGGCGGCATCGGGCAGGGCCTTGCCGGTGCGATCGGCGTCAAGGTCGCAATGCCGGACCGTCCGGTTGTCGCTGTCTCGGGCGACGGCTCGGCGATGTACGCGATCCAGGCGCTGTGGACTGCCGCGCACCACAGGCTTGCGATCGTGTTCGTGGTGCTCGCCAACCGCGAGTACCGCATCCTCAAGCACAATGTGGATGTCTGGCGTCAGAATTTCGAAGCCGGCACCCAGCATCCCTATCAGAATATGGATATCACCGGCCCCGTGCTCGACTTCGTGCATCTCGCAGCCGGCATGGGCGTCGAGGCGGTGAGAGTCGAGAAGGCCGACGACATCGCCGGTGCCGTTGCAAAGGCCGTGGCAGCTCAGCGGCCCTACCTCGTCGAGATCGCAATTGAAGGCAAGCGCTGACCGCGCCGAAGGAGTTTCCATGGCAGGCATTCTGGACGGCAAGGCTGCGTTGGTGACCGGCGGCGGCTCCGGCATAGGCCGGGCAACCGCGATTGCGATGGCGCGCGAAGGGGCGCGCGTGGCGGTGTCCGATCTGTCAAAGGATGGCATCGAGGAGACGGTCGCGCTGATCAACGCCGCGGGCGGCCAGTCGATCGCGATCCAGGGCGATGTCACCGACGAGGCCGATATCGCGAACATGGTGGCCCGTACGGTTTCGGCGTTTGGGCGCATCGATTGCGCCTTCAACAATGCCGGCGTGGCCGGGCGCTCCGTCGGCCCGCCCGGTCAACGCATTCACGAGCTCACGCAGCCGTCGGTGGCGAAGATGTTCTCGGTCAATCTGATGGGCGTGTTCCTGTGCCTGAAATACGAGGTTGCACAGATGCTCAAGCAGGGCGGTGGCGGCGCGATCGTCAACACCGCCTCGATCGCCGGGCTGGTCGGCCTCGCCACGTCGGCGCACTATGTCGCGACCAAGCACGGCGTCGTCGGGCTGACCAAGTCTGCCGCGATCGAATATGCCCAGGACGGCATCCGCGTGAATTGCGTCAATCCCGGATACATCAAGACGCCGATGACCAAGGAAACGATGGACGAGCGTTACGACGAGATCATCGCCAAGGTGCCGGTACGTCGCCTGGGCGTGCCGGAGGAAATCGCCGAAGCGGTGGTCTGGATGTGCTCGGACAAGGCGTCCTTCATGACGGGCGCGTCGCATGTGGTGGACGGCGGCTACAGCGCCGCCTGATCGTCTGAAGAACTCTGAGCCGTCAGGGCGTGACCGCGGATGTATGACTAACAGCAGGCCACAAACTCGATGTCGTCCCGGGCAAGCGACGCGCGACCCGGGACCCATAACCACGAAAGCCAACTGGTTTGCGAGCTGGAGCCACAGCGCGTTTCAACAACGCAAACTTCTGGTTATGGGTCCCTGCTCCCGTGCGCAATTGCGCACTAGGCAGGGACGACACGGGGTAAGAGCCGTGGACTCACACACTGGATCACCCGCTTTTTGTTTAGACCGGACAGATCACTGCGCGGGTGATGACGCCGAGGGCTCGGTTTGACAGTCGAATCGGTAGCAGACCCTAGTGGTCGGTCTTCGGCGCCTTGGCTGCAAGGTCGAGGCCGAACCGGAGAGCGCGCTCCTGGCGCTCTTCGGTCAAGAACCTCAGCTCCCGTTCCAGCGACCGCGCAACCTCGTCCTGGGTTTGCTGGGAATGGCGGCGGGAGCCGCCTTGCGGTTTGGCCGGTTGGGCAGTCACGGGAGAACCCTTGTCATCGCAGTGTCACAGGCGCAGGCATGCCACGGCTGGAGTCGTGGCGACAATCAAAAAGAATTCAGCGGGTGTCGTTTGGAATGTTTGTTGTGCATCTGACTCTAATTTGAGCAGGAAATTCTCCACGGCATCCCCAGCCCCGACTCAAGCGTTGGCTGTGATGGAGCCGAATACGGTCGGGCTTGCGGTCTCATCAATTCGGATGAGAGGGCCCGGTTCCCGCGAAATCATTTCCGGAATCACATGAAGACGTCCTGAAACCGACAAGGTCTAACCTTAGTAGCGTTGTGAAGAGCGGGTGCCTGGTGAGACGCTGACGACTGCGGTCGTGAGATTCACGACGGAGGTCGTGAGGCCGGTCGGTCCTGCCGAGACGTTGGGGTGATCCCGGAAATGAAGAAGCCGAATGCTGTGCCATATGTCTGGGCGGCCGCGTTGATCGCGGTCGTGATCTGGGGCGTGAGCGGCACCCCGCAGATGGCACATACCTCTGCCCCCACGCATCTGGCGCGGGTGCGGTAGAGCGAAAGGCCCGCCTAAAGCTTCGGCCGCAGCGAGCGCTGCATATCCATCGTGTAGGTGTAGCGCCCTTCGGGGTGCGTGGTGATGGTGACCTCGAACAGTTCCTCGCGCAGGCCGTAGTAGCGGCGGACCACGGTGAGCGCCGGCGATCCGGTCTTGACACCGAGTGCCTTGGCGATCGGCGCCGGCATCCCCCGCACGAAGATCTCCATCTGCGCACGCTCGGTGACCTGGCCGTACATCTTGGCGATCTGCTCATGCACCGGGGTTCGGCCGTGGTCGCTCCGGGTCACGACATCGGCGAATCGGCGCAGCACGTAGATCTCGGTCCAGCCGAGCGGGGCGGCGAACTGGTCGGAGCGGCGCACCGCCTCGATCAGGAACCAGCTCTTGCCGGGCTCGCATTTCAAAAGTCCGGCCAGCTTGCGGTCGGCGACGATGTCGCTGCTGGCGACCACGTCGCGATAGGTCTCGTTGGAATAGCGCAGCCACTCGCCGAGCGACTTGACGCTGTGGGTGAACAGCACCGGCGGCTCGGAGGCGATCACCACCGAGCCGAGGCCGGCGCGGCGCACGATCAGGCCCTGGTCGATCAGGATGCGCAGCGCCTCGCGCACGGTCTGGCGGCTCGCCTGATAGCTCGCCATCAACTCGGTCTCGGTCGGCAGCAGATTGCCAACGGCGTAGGTGCCGAGACGGATGTCCTTCTGCAGCCCGGTGGCGATGTCGCGATAGCGGGACGATCTCGCCCTGTCCGGTTGTTCAGACATGGCAGATCACTGGTATGCCGTATGGCAGGCGACCGGATGTCCAGACTGCATCGACTGCAGCGCGGCTTCGAACGCGGCGAGCGTCGCCAGCACGTCGGCTTCCGGTACCGGGAATGGCTGCTTGCGTTCGACCGCGTCGGCAAAGGCCGCGAGTTCCGCAGCGAGCGTGTTGACCGCCGGATAGCGCGTCGTTGCAGGTGCCTCGCCGGATGTCCGTAGCACCATCGTCCCCTCGTCGAGCACCTCTGCGGATCCCTTCGTCCCGAACACATGCACGCGCCAATAGAACGGCGTTGCGCGGATCGTCGCAAGGGTTGCACTCACGCCATTCACAAATTCAATCGCTAAAGTTGCAGTGTCGAGCGGCGGTGGTCCCGCCGCGCGTTCACTCAACCGGGCATAGACTTGTCGGGCAGGACCAAGGAGGCTGACGAAGCCGTCGAGCACATGCAGGCCCGCGCCGGTCAGTCCGCCGCCGGGTGACTCCTCGGGCGACAGCCGCCAGCCCTGCGTGATGGCCTGCGAGTTCTCGTTGCTGTTGTGGCCCTCGACATGCAGGATCGTTCCGAGCTCGCCGCTCGCGACAATCGCGCGCAGTGCCTGCATCGACGGCCAGAACCTTCGGTTATGCCCGACCGCGAGCGTCACGCCGGCCCTGCGGCAGGCCGCGAACATCTCGGCCGCGTCGCCGCGCCGAAGCGCCAGCGGCTTCTCGCAAAACACCTGCTTATCGGCTCCGGCTGCCGCGATCACCTGGCCCTTGTGCAGCGAATGCGGTGTTGCCAGCAGCACGGCGTCGATGCCGGGATCGGCGAGGACATCGTCCAGGCTCGCCGCGAGGGACAGGTCATGCGTTGCGCAAAAGTCCGCGGCGCCGCTGACGTCGGGTTCCACCGCGCTTGTGATCCTCAGCCGCGGCTCACCCTGCGCAGCCTCGACCAGCGCGCGGCCCCAGCGGCCGAGGCCCGCGATCGCACAATTGATCATGAATGGTCCTTACCTCGGCTGTGCCCGGCCCGGATCGCCTCGATCACGGCGGCGCTGTCGCTGTCCGGGCCTTCGCGCGCAATTGCCGCGCGCAGCAGTTCGGCCTGCACTGACGTCAGCGGCAAGGGCAGGCCGTGCCGGCCGGCCTCGCGCAGGATCAGCTCGGCGTCCTTCAAGGTCTGGGCGATATGCGATTGCGCCGAGAAATCCCGCGCCAGCATCTTCGGTCCCTTGCTGTCCATCACCTTGGAATATGCCGCCGATTGCCGCGCGGTCGCAAGGAAGGCCGCGCCGTCGAGGCCGAGCGCCTCGGCAAATCCGATGCCCTCGGCCAAAGCGGCGCGGTTATTCTGCAGGATCAGGTTGATGGCAAGCTTGGTGCGGCTGGCATTGCCGATCGCGCCGACATCGATCCGCTGCGGGCAGAGGATGTCGAGCGTCGCAGCGACGGCTGCGATGATGTCGGGATCGCCAGCGACCAGCGCGGTGGCAGTGCCGGCGCGGACCTCGACGCTGGTGCCCGAGATCGGCGCTTCGATGAAGGCAAGGCGCGAATGCGCCGCGAATTCGGCGATCGCGGTGATCTCGCCCGGCGCGCAGGTGGTGGTGCAGATGACGAGCGGCGGCAGCGTCGCGTTGGCAAGGTCCGGCAGCAGGCCCTTGACCTCTGCGGCGTCGTACACGGCGATCACGATGATCCGGCAGCGCGTGGCGACGTCGGCGGCGAAGGCCGCGAACTCGGCGCCGCTGTCCCTCAAGCCGTCCGTCTTTGCGGCATCGACGTCGAAGCCGATTACGCCGACGCCGGCGTCGATCAACCGCGCCGAAAGCGCCGATCCCATCAGTCCCAGACCGATCATGCCGACAGGTGTCTCGCGAGCCATGATGCGACGCCGCTTCGCGCTATTGCGGCTGGATGCCGGCCGCTTTCACTTCCGCCGACCAGCGCACCACCTCGCTCCTGACGAAGGCGCCGAACTCGGCGGGCGGCAGCGGCGCCACCATCACGCCGACATCGGCGAGCTTCTTCTTCGTCTCCGGCATCGCGAGGTACTTCGCGCACTCGGCGTAGATCTTGTTGACCACCGGCTCCGGCGTGCCGGCCGGCGCGAACAGCCCGTACCAGATGGTGGCCTCGAAGCCGGGCATCGCCTCGGCGAGCGCGGGCAACCCGGGCGTGAGCTCGTTGCGGGTCGCCGACGTCACGCCGATCCCGCGCAAGGTGCCGCCCTGCATCTGCGGGATCGCGACCGAGAAGTCCCCGAAGGTCAGGTCGATCACCCCGGCCATCACGTCGGTCATCGCCTGCGGCACGCCGCGATAGGACGCCGCGATCAGCGACAGGCCGCCGCGCGATTGCAGCTGCGCGATCGAGATCTGCGATGCGCCCGAGCCATAGCCCGCGGTCAGATTGGGGTTCGCCTTTGCGTAGCTGAGGAACTGCGGCAGGTCCTTGGCCGCGAGCTTCGGGTTGACCAGCAGCACCATCGCCGTGGTGGTGGTGCGGATCACGGGCGCGAAATCCTTCACCGGATCGTAGGGCAGGCTCTTGAGCGTCGCGACATTGCTGGCATGGGTGGTGTTGGTGCCCATCAGCAGTGTGTAGCCGTCGGGCGCGCTGCGGGCGACTTCCTGGGCGCCGATGCTGCCGAGCGCGCCGGCGCGGTTCTCGATCAGCACGGTCTGGCCGAACGTGTCCTGCAGATGCTGGCCGACCAGCCGCGCGACATTGTCGGGGCCGGCGCCCGCCGGGAAGGGCACGATGATCTTGAGCGGCCGCTGCGGGAAATCATCCGCGGCATGCGCCGGGAAGGCCGAAAGCGCGGAAAGGAGCAGGACGGCAAGCAGCCCCAGCCGTGACTTCATCCCGATCCCCTCCCTGTTCGTTTTGATAAATTTATACGGACAAATACGTTGGGAATGCAAGCACAGGGCCTATCCAAATATTGAGGCGCGCCATATTTATCCGTATAAATAGCCCATATAGGGAGCCAAACGATGGTGGACATCAGCGATCTCCATGCGCGCGGGCTGCGCCGGCGGCAGAAGATGTTCGGCGAGGGCGATGTCGCCAAGCGGATGGCGGCCGCGGGCGATTTCGGTACGCCGCTGCAAAACATCATCAATGCCTACGTCTATGGCGACGTCTGGGAGCGCAACGGGCTGTCCGACCAGATCCGCAGCCTTGTGATGCTCGGCATCACCGCCGCGAGCAGCAAGCCTGCCGAGTTCCGCGTTCATGCCAAGGGCGCGCTGGCCAATGGCTGCACCGCCGCCCAGGTGCAGGACGTGCTGCTGCTGGTCGCAATGTATTGCGGCATTCCGGCCGCGATCGAGACCAGCAAGATCGCAGCCGAGGTGTTCGGCGAGGCGCCCCCTGAGGGGTAGGGTAGCGGCCGGCGCTGTGATAGGGACGTTGCCGACTGCGACCGGCAACAGGATCTGCCCATGCCTGCCTTCCCGATGTCCGCCTTTCCGACCTCGACCACCGTGCTCGATTCCCTGCTGTTTCGCGATGCCTTCGGCACAAGCGAGATGCGCGAGGTGTTTTCCGACCTGCGGCTGATCGCGCGCTATGCCGAGGTCGAAGTCGCGCTGGCGAAGGCCGAAGCGCGCTGCGGCGTGATCCCGGCGCAAGCCGCGGAGGAGATCGCCGCGCGAACCGATGTCGCCGCGCTCGATTTCGATCTGCTGCGGCAGGAGACCGACGTGGTCGGCTACCCGATCCTGCCGCTGGTGCATCAGATGGCCAAGCAGTGCGGCGATGCCGGCCGCTATGTCCATTGGGGCGCGACCACGCAGGACATCATGGACACCGCCGTGGTGCTGCAGCTGCGCGACGGCCTCAAGATCATCG
>NZ_JASGSR010000015.1:0-100796 GCF_040446015.1 Bradyrhizobium sp. INPA03-11B | reverse complement strand
TCCTATGCACGGGGCCCATGGGTGCGATCGGCACCCGGCTTTCCCTGCGCCCTCTGATTTCGGAGCGGCGAAACGAAATGCAAGACTCGGACGATTCATGTCGCGAGAATGCGGATGTTTGACCCACAAGGCGCACCACACACTCACTGTCGTCCCGGCGAAGGCCGGGACCCATAACCCCAAATGCCAATTGTTGCGCGACGCTGGAACGACGAATCCCTTTCACAACAGGAGCCGCGGCGTATGGGTCCCCGCTTTCGCCGGGACGACGCGTGGGAAGAGCTGTGCACGCACTCACACCTGTCATCGCGTGTTTGACGTCTTGAAGCGAGAACAATCCCCATTTGAATCGAGAACCATCCCCATCGTCGTCCTGGCGCGCCAGGACGACGGCCGTGATGTGGCGGGTTCGCGTGATCTATCGGCCGACAGTGACGGCGAAGCGCGCCGTCTCGGCTCAAGCCGCGGTCGGCTCGCTCGACAGCGCGGCGAACACCGTTTCCGGCGAATGCGCGATCACCGCGAGCAGCGCGCGGGCAGGTCCCCGCGGGGCGCGCTTGCCCTGCTCCCAGTTGCGGATGGTCTCGACGGGAACGCCGAGTTTGGCGGCGAATTCGAGCTGGGTCAGCTGGGCGCGGCGGCGCAGATCGCGCACCGCGGGTCGCGCGGCCGCAGGGTGCATCGCCGCCTCGGCCGGGTGTGCCGGCACGAGCGGGATTTCCTGCCCGTCGCGCAATTCGACGATCCGTCCGTCCGCCTTGAGCCGCAACCGCTGCATGATGGCCCCCGTGATGGCCTCCTTGGAGATAGGAGCATCATCCGCCAACCCCGTTAAGGCGCGATTAACGATAAACGGCCCCGCCGACGATCCGCTATTTCAGCCCGAACCACAGCGTGGCGATGCCGAGGAACGAGAAGAAGCCGACCACGTCGGTGACGGTCGTGACGAAGGTGCCGGAGGCAACCGCCGGATCGGCGCGCACCCGTTCCAGCACCATCGGAATCAGGATGCCGCCGAGCGCGCCGGCGACGAGATTGCAGATGATCGCAAGCCCGATCACGATGCCAAGGCCCGGGATCTTGAACCAGGCCACCGCGGCAATGCCGGTGATGACGGCGAAGGCGATGCCGTTGACCAGCCCGACCATGGTCTCGCGCAGCACCACCCGCATCGCGTTGAACGCGCCGAGCTCGCGGGTGGCGAGCGCGCGCACCGCGACCGTCATGGTCTGGGTCGCGGCATTGCCGCCCTGGCTCGCCACGATCGGCGCCAGCACCGCGAGCGCCACCATCTTCTCGAGCTGGCCCTCGAACAGGCCGAGCACCGACGAAGCCAGGAACGCGGTGGCGAGATTGACCAACAGCCAATTGAAGCGGCCGCGGGCGATGGTCCAGACCGTGTCCGACAGCTCTTCGGGATGGGTGACGCCGCCGAGTGCCTTCAAGTCCTCGTCGGCCTCCTCCTCGATCACGTCGACGACGTCGTCGATGGTGATCACGCCGACCAGCCGGTCGATGGTGTCGATCACGGGGGCCGCGACCAGATTGTACTTGCCGAACATCCGCGCGACCTCTTCCTGGTCCTCCAGCGCGGAGACCCGGCGGCGGTCCTCGTCGATCAGGTCCTTGATTGGAACCGGGCGGCGCGCGCGCAGCAGCACGTCCAGCGAAACTGCGCCCAGCCAGTGCCTTTCGGCGTCGACCACATAGATCTCGTAGAATCGATCCGGCAGATCGGGCGTGTCGCGCATGTAATCGATCACCTGCCCGACGTTCCAATCCAGCGGTACCGCAATGAACGCGGTCTGCATCCGCCGGCCGGCGGAATTCTCCGGGTACAGCAGGCTGCGCTCGATATCCTCGCGCTCGGCCGCCGGCAGCTTTTCGAGGATCTCCTCCTGGTCCTCCTCGTCGAGGCTTTCCAGCAGCTCGACGGCGTCGTCGGATTCGAGCTCGCGGACGCCCTCGGCCACGGTCTCCGGCTCGAGTTCCTCGAGGATCTCCTCGCGGACCGTCTCATCGACCTCATTGAGCGCCGAGAAGTCGAAATCGGTGCCGGTGATCTCGACCAGGGTGACGCGGTCGTCCGGCTCCAGCGCCGCGATCAGGTCGCCGAGATCGGCCTCGTGCAGTTCCGCCACCACCTCGCACAGCAGCGGCCGGTCGGCGGCATGGATGGCCCGGGTGATGCCAGCGACGAATTCGGGGCGGAGCTGGCCCTCCTCGTCCCGCATCGGCATCCGGGCCAGCAGGTCGGCCTCGGCAGGTTCGGCAACGTCGATTTTCTCGGCCATGCCGTGTTTCGCCGGTTTGACAGGAGGGGAAAAACTGGTTGGATGAGTGCGGAACGGATTACCTAATCGGTGGGGCCCTGTGCAATGAGAAAGAAGTCGAGCGCACCGCGACCGATCCTGAACGTTGTCGCGGCGCTGATCGCGCTCGCACCTTGCGCGCTGACCGGCGCGGCGAAGGCCGCCGAGTGCCCACGCAAGGATGCGCTCGGCACCTCACGTGTGCTCGAGGTCGATCCTGCGACCTATCCGCGCGTCGGGCTGAAGAGCTTTCCGCAGACCCTGCCGCTCCGGGATGGCGAGGTCGTGCTGACCTTCGACGACGGACCGACGCCCGGTGTCACCGACAAGGTGTTGACGGCGCTGGCAACCGAATGCGTGCAGGCCACCTTCTTCATGGTCGGCCGCAACGCGGCCGATCATCCCGATATGGTCCGCAAGATCGCGCGCCTCGGCCACACCATCGGCTATCACAGCTGGGACCATCCGCACCTCAACAAGATGCCGCTGGATCAGGCCGAGGCGAACATCAACCGGGGGATCGAAGCGGTCGGGAAGGCCCTGCACGGCACCGTGAGCACGGTCCCGAGCACGCCGTTCTTCCGGTTCCCTTATTTCGAGTCGACGCCCGCCCTGCTCGAGCGTCTGGAAAAGCGCGGTATCGCGGTGTTCGGAGCCGATTTCTGGGCCAGCGATTGGAACAAGATGACCCCCGATGAGGAACTCAAGCTGCTCACTGGGCGGCTCGAAGGCCATCGCAAGGGAATTATCCTGCTGCATGACCCGCAAATGCGCACAGCCGAGATGCTTCCCGCCTTTCTAAGGTACCTGCAGGAGCATAATTATCACGTCGTCCACATCGTCCCGGCGGCGATGAAGACCGTGTCTGACCGGACACATTGAACCCGGCACCCGAGGTGGATTACAGACCGTTAAGGCGGCATTCATGCGGTCGCCCCTAAGGATTCGTCAGTGCGTTTGGAATGCGGCCGAGATTCGATGATTGCAAACGTCCTGGTGATGATCCGGAAGCGGTCGCGGACCGTGATCGGCGCGGCACTGCTGGGCTGTTGCTTCATGGCGCCGCAGGCCGCCCTTGCCGCGGATTGCCAGGGTAACCCCAATGCGCTCGGCACCTCGCGGACCATCGTCGTCGATCCCAGGGAGCATCCGCGGATCGGCACCATGCAGTATCCGGAGACGCTGCCGCTCGCCGACCACGAGGTGGTGCTGACCTTCGACGACGGGCCGCTGCCGAAATACAGCAACCAGGTGCTGGCCATCCTCGCCAGCCAGTGCGTCAAGGCGACCTTCTTCACCATCGGCTCCCAGGCCCGGTTCAATCCGGAGGGCGTGCGCAAGCTGATCGCCGCCGGGCATACCGTGGGCACGCACAGCCAGAACCATCCGCTCACGATGAACAAGATGCCGCTCGAGAAGGTGCGGCAGGAAGTCGACGACGGCATCGCCTCGACGCTCGCCGCGCTCAATGGCGACAAGAGCAAGCTCGCGCCGTTCTTCCGGATTCCCGGCCTGATGCGTGCCGAGATCCCCGAGGCCTATCTGGCGTCACAGGGCATCCAGGTCTGGAGCGCCGACTTCCCGGCCGACGACTGGCGCCACATCTCGCCACAGCGGGTCTACGACCTCGCGATCCAGCGGATCGAGGCCAAGCACAAGGGCATCCTGCTGCTGCACGACATCCAGCCGCGCACCGCGGCGGCGCTGCCGCGCATCCTCAACACGCTCAGGGAGCGCGGCTACCGCGTCGTCCACGTCGTGCCGGCGACCACCGACCGTCCGGCAACACCGACCCAGCCGCAGCAATGGTTCATGCATCCGCCGACCGAGACGGTGGCGACCACGCGCTGGCCGAGAATTCCGAACTTCGTGTTCACCGCGACGCGGACGCTGCCTGCGCCTGTCTTTGCCGACCTGGATTGGCGTGATGCGGACGTTCTCGACCATGCGCAGCGCGCCCGCATCGGCCTGCCGGTCCGCACGGCATGGCCGCAGCCGCAGGTCGCGCAGCTCGCACCGGCCTCGACATTGCCGATACCGGCGGCCGACGTCTTTCGCGTTCCTGAAGCGCTAGACCTGACCCTGCTCGCGGCGAATCGCCACCTCGCACAGCGCGCGGCTGGTCCAATCGCCGGCGCACCACGCGCGCAGGCGATCTCGGCGCGCCAGGCCCGGCATCCGAAGCAGGCCGCGCATCAGATCCCCGCGGCGGCGCATGGCAGAGGCCACGGCGCGCCCCTGCATGTCGCGCCGCCGGCTGCGAGCAACGCGGCAGTCCACGTCGCCAAGCGCACCCCGCGCGCTGAAGCCTCGGCGGCCGGGAAGCGCGTGCCAGACTAGCGCGCGCTCTAGCTGGCCACGATCTTGGCGACGCAAAGCAGGATCACCAGCGCCAGGAAGAAGATGTCGATATAGGATTTGATCTCGCCGGCATGCCTGAGCTCGGTGACATCGGCGACGATCTGCTTACGCGAGGCTGCGGCATTCGGCCCCTCGCCGGCCGCTGCGGCCAGCCGCCGCGTTTCGCCTTCGAGGCGCTCGATGCGCTGGAAGAAATAGAACGAGCGCAGGCCGGACAGTGCATGCATCACCGCATAGACCAGGACCAGGATCGCGACCGTCGCGCGCTGCTCGTATTTCTCCAGCAGGTTCAGCGTGAAATAGACCAGCCCCAGGAACACGAAGTTGGAGACGGCACGGTAGACGTAGCTAGCAAAGATCATCGGGAGCTCCGGGTGGGGCAAGCTTAGGCCGCGCGATCGAAAGATGCTGCCTGCAGTCGGCAGCGCCATACCAGCAAGGCCATCCATCCGCTACTCTACCCGACCGGTGTTACAGGACCGCATCGACCGCACATCCACGTCACACACCGGCTCGAGCCGGTACGGCCGGCGCATCGTTATATTCCGCCGCACCAGTCGCCCCATTGACGCGGCGCGCCCGGCTTGCGATGTAATCCGCCCCGGACATCCCAGGGTGGTCAATGCAAGTCGTTCGCTCCGTTCGCCTCTGGATGAAGGAGGGCAGATCCGACAAGCTCTATGAAGTCGATCTTGTCGATCTGGAACGCGCCGACAACGACGCACGCTATCTGGTCAATTTCAGATATGGCCGTCGCGGCACCTCGCTAAGGGATGGAACCAAGACCCCATCGCCGGTCACCCACGCGAATGCCGAAAAGCTGTTCGATAGTGTCGTGGTGTCCAAGATCAACGACGGCTATCGCCGCATCGACGGCGATGCACCGCCGCTGACCGTTTCTGATGCCGGAGTCGATACCAACGGACGCGACACCGAATTGCTCAGGAAGCTCGCGGTCTGCGCGCGCAGCGCGTGGCCAGAGAATGAGCGCGACCGCCTGTTCTGGCGCCTCGGTGTGATCCGGCTCACAGCCGCCTATCCCCAACTCGCCGCCTTCGCCGAGAAGACCGGCGCGACGGATGCGAGTTACAGCCTCGTCTATGCGCTGGCGCGCTGCGGCGGCGCCGACGCCGCCGATCTGCTCCGCCGCTGCGCCGACATCAATGTCAGCCTGGTGACGCGGGACTACGCGGCCTATGCCCTCGCAAGTGAACTGATGGGCGCGCGGCGATCGGCGCCGCGGCTCTCGCTGCCGCGAACCACGGATGCCGCGGCGACCCGCGACATCGAGACGGCGCTGGCGAACGGCAATGGCGCGGGCCTGATCCAGGCCCTGCTGGCGGCGAACTCAGCCCAGCCGGAATTCGCCAACCAGTTCCTCATCGCGCTCGCCCACCATGCGCTTGCAGACGGCGCCGCGCGCAAGACGCTGCTCGCGGCCGTGCACGCGATGAGCCCGCGCCCGCCCTACGTGCAGGTGCTGCGGCGGCTGTTCAAGTATGCCGATCTCACCGACGACGGCCTGCTGTTCGCGGCATCCGCGCGGCAGTTCGAGCTGGCGACGCCGATGTATTATCGCGGCCGGGTCTACAACGACCGCGTCTGGCTGCCCGGTTCGCGCCAGGCGCTGAAGCTCAGCGAGGAGCTGCAGAGCGCGGCTCCGCGCGTCGCGCTGTCCGACCAGACCCTGCTCTACTTCAAGCGGCGCGCCTGGCGCATGCTGCGCAAGCGCGCCGAGCTCGGACAGGACGCCTTCACGGCGATGGCGAGCGAGCTGCTCCTCGCCTTCACCGACGCCGACGGCATCAAGCCCTCGACGTGGACCGAGCATATCCGGATCGAACGCAGCTATCGTCCTGTCCCCCATGCCGCCGACGCGCTCAGCCGGGTTTGGAGCGTCAGCCATCTGCTGCATGCCGCGGCCCCGACCAGCCACTTCAATGCCAGGGCTCTCACGCATCGCCATGTCGGCCCGCGTGCGCCGGCACAGCGCGAGGAAGCCTTCCCCACGCTATGGGATGCCCAGCCCGAGCGGCTGCTGCGGATCGCGACACTGGCGCGCAATCATGCGGCGGCGCGCTTCGCGGCCGAGGCGCTGCGGCAGGGCCCGCCGCGGCCGGAGGCGATGGACGTCGCCGCGATCGGCGGCCTGCTCGCCTCTCCCTATCCCGAGGTCACCACGCTCGCGGCCACGATCGCACGGCGCCTGATCGATGCCGGCAAGGCCGATGCGGCATTGATCGCCGCGCTGCTCGAGGCGACCGCACCCGAGATGCGCGATTTGGCCATCCGCGCCATTGACGACCGCGCCGACTGGCCGTGGGCCGACCCCGCCCTTGCGCGCGCCGCGCTGACGAGCCCGCACGACCACGTGCAAGCCCGCACGCGCGGCTGGCTGCGCGACCGTGCGCCCTCACGGGAGCAACGCGCCCGCGCGACGGAAGCGTTCGCGGCCTGGCTCGCACAGTTGCCGTCACAGCTTGACGAGCTGCAGCGCGCCGGCCTCACGTCAGCTCTCGCGCTGCTGCCGCAGCTCTGGCCGGATCGCGACTGCCCGCTGCAGCCGGAGGTGATCGAGAGCCTGACCGGCCACGCCAGCCCCGACGTCCAGGCGGCCAGCATCCAGCTCATCGCGGTGACCCCGACGCGGCCCGGCGACCTGCCGGAAGCGTTCTGGCAGGCAATCCTGCAGGCTGATGCGCCGGAAATCCGCATGGCTTCGATGAGCCTCTTGGCGCGGCTCGACGACGCCGCGCTCGCGCAACATCGCGATGGTATCGTGCTGGCCGCCACCGGCGACCATGCCGGGCTGCGCGCGGCTGCGCGGCCGCTCGTCGCGCGCCTTGCGGCGAGCGACGAGGCGTTCGCCATCCGGCTGCGCGACATGCTGATGGCCGGCTTCTTCCGCGCCGAACCTATCGAGGGCCATGCGGCCAACATGGTCACGCTGTTCGTCGAAGCGTTGCCGCAGTCTGCGGTCGCTATCGACGACGGCACGCTGTGGCGCCTGCTGCAGGCACGCGCGGCCGGCGCCCGCATGCTCGGCGCCAAGCTGCTGGAGAGCCGCGCACCGGCGCGCTTCTCGGTCCGCCAGCTCGCCCGGCTCGGCAACCATCCGTTCGCCGCCGTGCGCCGCTTCGCACTTGATGCGTTCACGGCCGACGAGCCCCGCTTCCGCGCCGACCCGCAGAATGCGGTGCTGCTGGTCGAGAGCGAGTGGGACGACGTCCGAACGACCGCGGTGAACCGCCTCACGGCATGGCCCAGCGATGCGCTGCCGGCGGCGGCGCTGGCGGTCATGGCGGACTCGACCGTGCCGGCGGTGCAGGACGGCGCTCGCCTGCTGCTGCGGCGCAGCCTCGCCGACGGCGATATCGCCGAGGTGCTGGGGCGGGTGCTGGAGCATCCCTCCGGCAGCTTCCATCTCTTCGTCACCGAGCTGATCACCGGCGAGTCGCTGGCGGATGCGGCGATCTTCGCCAAGTTCCTCACCCAGGCCCGCATCATCCTGATGCAGATCAACCGCGGGCGTATCGCCAAGGACCGCATCTTCACGGCGCTGCGCAACGAGGCGCTGGCGCACCGGGACCGCGCGGCGGCGATCGCGCAGCTGCTGCACGACTTCACGCTCAGCGTGACCCTGCGTGACAAGGCGCCTGCGCTGATCATCCTGCGTGACATCGCGCATGCCTGGCCGGATCTGCCGCTGCCCGTCACCGTGGCCCGCGCCGGCCGCACGCCGCCGGGCGGCGGCTCGCAAACCAGCGGAACCGCCGCATGAATTTCGCATATCGATTTCTCGGCAGCACCAGCGCCTCGTCCGACGCCGCCTCGTCGTCGTTCGCCTTCGCGCCGGACACGCTGCGCCAGCCGACCTTCTTCACCGGCAAGGTCGCGCGCCATCTCGCCTTCCGCGAGGCGATCTCCGCGCTGCATCATGTCGTGGTGTCGGACCTGCGCTTTAAGCCGCGCGATCGCACCGCCTATTTCGAGTGGCTGAAGCAGAACGAGGCCAATTTCCTCGCCGAGGCGACGGCGCAGTCCGCAGCGCTCAAGCCGCGCATCGCGGACTTGCAGGACCGCATCCGCGGCTTCGACCGCGAGCGCGATCGGCTGATGAAGCCGTTCTGGGCGGCGCGGCAATCCTATTTCAACTACCTCTACAAGCAGAACCGCGATGCCTGGATCGTGCTCGATCCGGTGATCACGGTGCACCCGGACGAGATCTTCTTCGAGTGCTTCAGCCTCGACGAATCGAGCTACGGGCGGCTGTCGTGCGACCACGACGTGTTCGAGAGCCTGGGCGAGATGGCGTTCGGCACCACCAATATCGACTACAGCCACGCCCTCTACGACGAATTCCAGAAGATCCGCTCCTATCGCGACACCACCCTCACCATCGATCCCTCCGGGTTCGAGGTGCAGACCGGCGACGATCTCGACTTCCGCGAGGAGAAGATCGACCTGCCGGACAGCTGGGTGCGCGGCTTCCTGCAGGTGTCGAGTGCCATGACCCTCCCGGCGCATGTGTTCGACCTGCATCCCGTGGACATGGCCAACATCCTCACCCGCCTCGCGCAGAAGAAGGAAAAGGCCGGCCCGCGCTCGCTGCGGTTCGTGCTGAAGCCGGACGCGCCGGTGGAGGTGGTGATCGAGCCGTGGCACGAACGGCTGACCTTCCGCCGCTCGATCTATCGCGGCACGGCTCCCGCCGAGATCCGCATCTGGGGCCGGCGGCGGCTTGCGATCCTCGGGCGGGCGCTGCCGCTGGCGCGATCGGTGCGGGTGCATCTGACCGGGACCGGCCTGCCGTCGTTCTTCGTCGTCGATTTCGGAGGTCTGCGCTTCACGCTCGGCCTGTCCGGCTGGACCGCGAACGACTGGTCATCCGCCGGGCAATTCGACCTGCTCGCGCCGCGCCACAAGGTCGACAACGACAGCGCCCAGCGCGTTTTCGCTGCACTCGGCAAGTCGCACGCGGCGACCGCCGCTGAACTCTCGCAACAGACCGGCGTCGACCAGGCGCTCGTGCATGCGGCGCTTACGGCCTACACCCAGGCCGGACGCGTCATGTTCGATCTCGACAAGTCGCTCTACCGCCTCCGCGAGCTGACGCGCGAGCCGCTATCATCCGCCCAGCTGCGCTTCGCGAGCGCGCAGGAGGAGAAGGCCGATCGCCTGATCGGCGCCAACCTCGTGACGATCGGCAACATTGATCGCAACCAGGGCGTTCGCGCGATCAGCGGCAGCGTGCTCGACAACGCCCGCACCGAGCAGGTGAACCTCGTCATCGACGATGACGACCGTCTCGTCGAGGCGCGGTGCAGCTGTCATTTCTACGGCCACAACAAGATGATGCGCGGCCCCTGCGAGCACATGCTGGCACTGCGCCGGATTTTCCATTCGCAAGTCGAGGGCGTCGCCCAGGACGGACCCGCCATCGCATGAGTGACATGAAACCCTTGATCCGCAGAGCCGGCTTGTGCCGGCGACGGCAATTCGCGTATCACTGCATTCGGAAGGGCGCAGGCCGGTCAGGACCTTGCAACCCGGGCGGCGTATCGCCGTCCTTGCACCATGACCACGCATGCGTCACTGGCCCGATCTTCACTGGGCCGGGGCAGTCCACCCCTACGCAATCGCAGAATGGGTTCCTTGAACCCAATTGCGTAGGGGTGGACGCCCCGGCGTCGAGTGGATCGATCCAGTTCTTAGAAGAGACGAAGGCAATCCGGCCTGCGCCCTTTCCGAACCCCCTGCATAAGGCCGCTGCCGCACTCCTGACCGGAGGGCTGGCCGCGTGAACGAGACCGTTGCTCCCGGCACGCTGACGCGCCAGGAACTCTACGACCGCATCCGCCAGTCGTCGAAGGACGAGGTCATTCTCGAGGAGATGATCCGCCTCGGTTTCTGGCCCGACGGCGAAGACGCGCCGGCGCCGGCCGCGGACGCGATCCGCGGCCGCGCAGAGGCGATGCGCGAGCTCACCGAACTGCAGCGCCAGAACGCCACGCTCGCCGATCCCGAGCGCGCGCTGAAGGAAATGCACAAGCGCCGCAAGGCCGAGGCGATGGCGCGGCGGCAGGAGACCAAGCGCCGCAACGCGGAGGCGCGACAGAGCCGGGCATTCGCCTGGTACGACCGGCGCAAGCGCGACGTGCTCTATCTCGGCGAGGACGTCTCGCCGGGCCTTCATACCCACACGACCACGACGCCCTTGCGCGACGGCCTGCCCCCGCTCGCCGATGCCAAGGCGCTGGCCGACGCGATGGGCGTGCCGCTCGGCGAGCTGCGCTTCCTCACCTTCAACAGGAAGGTGGCATCGGTCAATCACTATCAGCGCTTCACGATCCCCAAGAAGAGCGGCGGCGAGCGGTTGATCTCGGCGCCGATGCCGCGCCTCAAGCGCGCACAGTATTGGGTGCTGGACAACATCCTCGCGCGGGCGCCGCTGCATGATGCCGCACACGGTTTTGCTCCTCAGCGCTCCATCCTGACCAATGCGCGCAACCATGTCGGCCGCGACGTGGTGATCAATCTCGACCTCAAGGATTTCTTCCCGACCCTGACCTACGCCCGCGTCAAGGGTCTGTTCGAGGCATTGGCCTATGCCGAAGCGGTTGCGATCCCGCTCGCGCTGTTGTGCACCGAGCCGATGGTCGACGAAGTGGCACTCGACGGTGAGCGCCACTTCGTCGCCGACGGCCCGCGGCTACTGCCGCAGGGCGCGCCGACGAGCCCCGCGATCACCAACCTGATTTGCCGCAGGCTCGACCGACGCCTTGTCGGCCTCGCGCGCACGCTTGGTTTCGTCTACAGCCGCTACGCCGACGACCTGACCTTCTCCGGCTCGGGCGAAGCGGTGAGAAAGATCGGCACCTTGCTCAAGGCCGTGCACGGCATCGTCGCCGCCGAAGGGTTCACGGTCCATCCTGACAAGACGCGCGTCATGCGCCGCTCGTCGCGCCAGGAGGTCACGGGCCTCACCGTCAACGAGGCCGTGGCCGTGCCGCGCGACCTGCTGCGCCGCTACCGCGCCGTGCTGCAGCAGATCGAGCGCCATGGACCGGCGGGCAAGCACTTCGGCCCCGGCAAGGACGTGATCCGGTCGCTGCTCGGCTTCGGCCATTTCGCGGTCATGGTCGATCCGGAAAGCGGCGTGCCGCTGCTGCGGCGAGCGCTGCGCCTCGCCGCGCAGTACGCACCCGCCCCGTCCGCGCGGCGCCCGACCCGCGCTGCATTCCGTAAGGCTGCGGCCGCCGGCCAGACGCCGCCCGGCCGGCAATGGACTCCCGCGGAGCGGCCACCGCCAGCGCCGGACCCGGTGTTGGTTGCACTGGCGCGACAGGACGCAAAGAAGCGGGCTGCGCAAGCGCGCGCCGCGGCACCAAGCCCGTCGCGCCCGCCCAATGTTCCGCAACCACCGCCGGGAGCAGCCGGCCCACAAGTGCCTCCTGCGGCGAGACCTGCGACGACGCCAGGCAAGAAAAGGCAGCCGTGGTTCGTCACGGCGCTGGTGATCCTGCTGGCCCTCGGCCTGCTGCCGCTGCCCGGCGGCCCCGCGATGGCCGGCGCATTGCTGTTTCTTTACTTCAGCCGATGGTGGAAACGGTGAGCCACCGGAGCTCTCGCGTGAGAGCCAGCTAACGCACTAGCTCTGAGGTTTGGTCAGGAACGAGTCCTGTGTCCAGCCAGCGCCACCCATCGCTACAGCGATCGAACCGCCACCGGCTCGACCAGAGCTACTTGCCAGATACTGGTTCAGAAGCGCAAAGCTGCTGCCAGCTTGAGATGCGGCGGTCGTGCCTTGATCTCCCCACCCAGAAGTTCCCTGCGGCGCGGCGGTTGCCAACGAGCTCGGCTGCGCAAAATCCTGGTTTGCCCAGCTTCCAGTGCTTGCGCCGGTCGTGCTCGCCGACCAGCCGGACGATGATGTCGGCGCCAGTCCCATGGCGGCTAGCATCGCTCCCATGGGGCCGGGGTCGGTCGTTGCAGCGGTCGGCAATGGGTCGACTGCCGCGGCCACCGGCGAAGTGGTGTCCGGGATGACCGTTGGCGCGACAATGGCCGTTGTGGAGCTGGTCGCGGCCGGGGTGGTCGCAACTGGGGTCGTCGTCGTGGTCGGCTGGGTGGGCGGTGTGGTCGGGTCCGTCGAGGCAGTGACGTTGGCACCGGTGACGGTGTTACCGCTGCCGGCGGCTTGATAGAGCTGGACCTCGGCGACCTGCATCTGCATCGACGAGGGCGTCGAACTATCGAGCGCGGTATGCCATCCGGCCGCGTTTGAATTCGCGACCTGATTGCTCATGATCAGCTGCATCGGCTCGTTCGGAATCTGGACCTGCGCGCTGGTCGCCGTCGCAATCTGCTTGCCGTCGAGATACCAGGTCATCGATTGGCCCGGCACCCAATTGATGCCGTAGGTATGGAAGCCGGCCGTGAGGTCGACGCCGGTGTCGACCGTGCCGCCGACCGTCCCTGAGGGCGTGTGAAGATGCCAGGTGAAGGCCTGGTTAGCCGGCCCATTGCCGGTATATCCCCCCTCCTGGATATCGATCTCGAAATTGTCGCCAGAGTTCGAGCCTGCGCCGGGCATCAGCCAAAGCGACGGCCAAGAACCGTCGCCGCTCGGCGCCTTCATGCTGATCTGTAGGTAGCCGCCATCGAATTCGAAATTGCCATAGCTGCTGACGGCACCGGACGTGACCGGAAATGTTTGTGCGCTGCCCTGATTGATGCCGCTGACCGGCTGCGTGATCGCCGTGAGATCGAGGATGCCGTTGTTCACGGTCACCTGGCTCGGCATCTCGTAATCGGCGTCGTATGCGCCGCCCGGCCCGCTGCCGCCTGATCCATTGCTATTCCACGCCCAGCCGTTGGCGGCGCTGCTGGTGATGTAGTTGTGCCAATAATTGTCCAGCGTCGTCCCGGAGAAGCTCTCCTGGAAGACGAGATTGCTCGACGTGAAACCTGCTGGCGCGGCCAAGGCCATTCCATGTTCCTTCCGATGATTGAACGAAGAATTCCACTGCCGCGAATCGCGCGACATACCGCATGCCCGACGCACGCGTGGCGCGGGCACATTCCAACGCAGTGGAGATTTCGAGATACGCTCCCTCGACTGCTCGTCGATTGGCTAAAGATCAAGTATGGCGAAAAATGGCTTCAAAATGATCTTCACATGGGCGGTTGCGCAGCGGCTCGCCTTAATCATTCGAGACTTTTCGTACGTGGGCTTCTGATCGGTTGAGAATTAATTCGCGACGGCGCTCGCGACGATGCCTTTGAAGGGGTGGCCGCGCATGCGCGCTCCGGCCTGATCAGGGGGCCGCGTGCGCAAGCTCAGTCGCGACGCCGCCGCCGATCCGACCGCGGCTCCCGGCAGTGCCGCTACGCTGATCACGCAAATGAAAACCCAAGTCCGAGCGTTCGCCGGCAAAGTCGTGCGCGGGCGAGTCCGGCCGATAAACAAGAAGGCATGGGCGGCCACAAGTTTAAGAAGTACGCGGTCCTGGCCGGCGTCAACGAGCCAAAGAAGAGTTGCCAGAAGTGCGCAAGGCTAGTGCCGAAGTGGCTGCCTACGCAGACTGCACCAAGAGCCGGATGATAGCGACGTTCGGCCGGACCGACCCGAAAATGCCCGCCCATTACATCGCGCAGGCGAATCGAGTGAGGCTTGGCATCAGTGGAATGGAGAAAATCGTCACGTTCGATCGGGGCCAGTCACTGGACGACCGGCTGGCGGTGCCGCAAGCGTACAGTGCGCCGGAACGGAGTGGTCCCATTCCCGGGTCATCCCCGGAAAAAAGCCAAATCATTTCAATGGGAAATGTGAGTTGATGGTGCGCTCGGAGGGACTCGAACCCCCACGGTGTTACCCACTGCCACCTCAAGGCAGCGCGTCTACCAATTCCGCCACGAGCGCTAAGGATGTCGGATGGAACCCTAAGGCGCCGCCGCATCGACGGGGCCATGTAACAAATCACGGATGCAGGGACAAGGCGATTAATGCGCGAATTAACTGCGAACCCCGGGAGATTTCGGCAGCATCTGCTTGACCTCGACCGCAATCCGGTTGCGGTCGACCAGGACGACGCCGCTGGCCACCGGCAGGTTGTTGGCGAGGATCTTGACCTCGTCGGCCTCGGTGGCATCCAGTTCGATGATGGCGCCGCGGGAGAGCCGCATGACCTGGTGAATCGGCATGGTGGTGGTACCGAGAACCACCATGAGATCGACGCTGACTTTATCGAGCGTGGGCACTTCTGAACCGCCGAACGGGAACTAAATTGTGGGATCACCTGACCACGTTAGGGTTAGCCAATGGTTAACAATCGCCAAAGCCTCGATTTGACGACCTTTGCGCGTCCTTCGGGCGGCGGAGCGGTCGAATGGCGGATTGCGGACAGCCCGGTGCCCTACCCCGATTCTCTCGCCGCCATGGACGCCCGGGTGGCGGCGATCGCCGACGGCTCGGCGCCCGAACTGGTGTGGTTGCTCGAGCATCCGCCGCTCTACACCTCCGGCACCAGCGGCAAGGCCGACGACCTGCTCGCCCCCCGCTTTCCGACCTTCCAGAGCGGCCGCGGCGGCCAAGTCACCTATCACGGCCCCGGCCAGCGGGTGGCCTATGTGATGCTCGACCTCAAGCGGCGCCGGCCGGATGTGCGCGCCTATGTCGCCTCGCTGGAGGAATGGATCATCCGCACCCTGGCCGCCTTCAACGTCCGCGGCGAGCGCCGCGAGGATCGCGTCGGGGTCTGGGTGAAACGCCCGGACAAGGGGCCGGCCCATGAGGACAAGATCGCCGCGATCGGCGTGCGGCTGCGCCGCTGGGTCTCGTTCCACGGCATTGCGATCAATGTCGAACCCAACCTCTCCCACTTCCAGGCGATCGTGCCCTGCGGCGTAATCGATCCGCGCTACGGCGTGACCTCGCTGGTCGATCTCGGACTGCCGGTCACGATGGCCGATGTCGACATCGCGCTCCGGCAGGCCTTTTCCGAGGTGTTCGGCGACACCGCAGCGCGCCTGCCGGAAGCAACCGGTTAGAACTCACGCCGCCTTCTGCGGCGCGACCTCGAGCTTGCCGGCGATGTAGCGGCGCTCCTGGGTCAGGCCGCCGAAGCCGTAGGCATCGCCCTTCACCTCGTCGACATGAGCGTAGCTCTCGGTGTGGAGCGGCCCGAGCAATTCGCCCATCCGCTTGAACAGCGCGGCGAGATAGGCCGCCTTCTCGTCCTTGGTGTTGGTGCCTTCGCTGACATGGACGTCGAGCCAGTAGCTCGCGAGCCCCTGCTCGGCGAGCGACTTGCCGCCGGCGAACCAGTCGGCGGCGTCTGCGGACTTCACGATGATAGCGGTGACCTTGGGGTCCTTGTGCAGAATCCCTGCGGTGAGTTCCGACACCGCGGCGGCGATCTCGGACTTCAGCGACGGCGACTGGCGCGAGGTCGCGTAGGTGACGGTAATGAGCGGCATGATCGGTCTCCTTGAATTCGGTTGGCGCGGGTCAATCGCGCCTCCTCTAGCTAGACCTTCCAGCATCATCTTGGTATCTTATCCATATGGATAGCAATGATAACGATCGTTGATCATGACGCTCGACATCGACACCGTGCAGGCCTTCCTCCTCGTCGCCGAGCTGCAGGGCTTCACCCGCGCCGCCGAGGCGCTCGGCACCACGCAGGCGGCGATCAGCATGAAATTGCAGCGGCTCGAATCCGTGCTGGGCAAGCGGCTGGTCGAACGCTCGCCGCGCGCGGTGCGGCTGACCGCCGACGGCGCGGCCTTCCTGCACCACGCCCGCGCGCTGATTGAGGTGCATGATCGCGCGCTGTCGGGCGAAAAGCCGGCGCGGCAGCAGCTCACGCTCGGGATCAGCGATCACGCCGCCGGCCCCGAGCTGGTGCCGCTGCTGGAGCGGCTGCACGTAATGGCCTCGCAGCTTGCGCTCTCGGTGACCATCGGCTTCTCGCGCGAAATGCTTGATGCCTACGATGCCGGCGAGCTCGATGCTGTGATCGTGCGCCAGGAAGGCAGCCGGCGTGGCGGCGAGAAACTGACCGAGGATGAATTCGGCTGGTTCGCCGCCAAACGCTTCGTCTGGCCACGCGGCGATACGCTGCCGCTGGCAACGCTCGCGCCACCGTGCGGGGTGCGCGCCTTGGCCGTCCGCGCGCTCGACAAGGCCGGCATCGCGTGGAGTGAAAGCTTCGTTGGGGGCGGCGTCACTGCGGTCGTTGCCGCCGCGCTCGCTGGCCTTGCGGTCGCTCCCCTCGTCCGCCGCATCGCGCCACCTAGCCTGATCGACATCGGTCCCGCCCACAAACTGCCGCGGCTCGGCGCGTCAAAAGTGATGCTGCATTCGAAGGTCAGCGATCCCGCGAAGCTCGCGGCGCTCAGGACGCTGGCTGCGACGTTTCGGAGCGTGGCGTCTGCGGCCTAACGCGAACGAGGCACATGGGCTCACGAGGTACGCTCGTCGGCCTCCAGCTCTCGCACGACAAACCAGTAGGTCAGACCTGCGACGAATCCGGCCATGGCGAACAGACAGCCAAACCCCGATGTCCAGACTGCCGGAGATCGCAGCAGCACGCTGATGCTCAACGCGCCGATCACGGTGCCTGCGCAGCCGAAGAACACGGCCGATCCAATCAGAAGCCGATCGCCCAGCCAGATGACGATCGCGGCAGGAATCGCGGTCAGTAAACACGTGACGGCGAAAACCAGGAATGAGGGAAGGACAAGCGCGACGATGCCTCCCAGCAGCCTCGTCATATCACCGCCCGACGCGATCATCAGAAGGGTCTGGGCAACGCCGGACAGCACCGCAGTCGCGGCGCCACAGCTCGCCAACCAACCTCCGAATGCGCGTGAACAGGTGCTGGACATCGTGCCCTCCTCTATAGGATCGCCTCGAACGCGCTGCGCAGGGTTTCGTGCCGAAAGACAAAACCGTTGCTCAGCGCCTTGTTCGGCAGCACGCGCTGACCGCCAAGCAGCAGCTCCTCGGCGAAGTCGCCGCCGACGGCACGGAGCAGCGCGGCCGGCACGCGGAAGATCGCGGGCCGGTGCAAGCGGCGGCCCAGTTCCTCGGTGAATTTCGTGTTGGTCACCGGGATCGGTGCGGTCGCGTTGATCGGCCCCGAGAGCTCGGGCTTCGCGATCACATGCGCGATCAGGCGCACCAGATCGTCGCGCTCGATCCACGACATCCACTGCCTGCCCGAGCCGAGCGGCCCGCCGAGACCGAACTCGAACGGCGTCAGCATCCGCGTGATGAAGCCGCCATCGGTGCCGACCACGAGACCGATCCGCAAATACGCGACGCGCACGCCGTGCTCGGTGGCGGGCTTGGCCGCATTCTCCCAGGCCTCGCACAGTTCGTGACTGAAGCAGGAATGGGACTTCGCCGACTCCGTCAGCACCTGGTCCTGCCAGAGCCCGTACCAGCCGATCGCGGAGCCGCTCACGAGCACCGACGGCTTGCGCTCGAGGCGCGCGATCAGCTTGACGACCTCGGCCGTCATGTCGATCCGCGAGGCGATGATCCTGCGGCGCTTGGCCTCGGTCCACAGACCGTTGCCGATCGGCTCGCCCGCGAGATTGACGATGGCGTCGATCCTGGTCTCGGCGGGTAGCTGGTCGAGGCTGGTGATCAGCGTCACCGGCGGCGGCAACAGCTCCGCTTTCGCCGGATTGCGGATCAGCGCAATCACCTGGTGGCCTGATGCTGTGAGACTTGCGACCAGGCGGCTGCCGATGAAGCCCGTGGCGCCGGTGACCAGCACGGTCTGCCGCACCGGCAATTTCTCGACCAGCATCGCGGCGGGCCGGCTTACCATCCGTCCCAGACGTCTGGCGGCGGCAAAGTCGCGCGCGCCGAATAGCGCGGCGCCGAAGGCCGCGGCTGTTGCGAACAGATTCAAAGGGCCCGCATAAGCCGGCACGATAGCGGTCGGCAGCATCGCCCAGCCGATCAGGACCGGCACCAGCAGTACGAGGATGGCGCCGTAATTGATCGCCAGCAGCGTATGATTGATCCGTTCGCTCGGCGGCAGCTTGCGGCTCAGATCCTCCTCGACGAAATCCATCAGCGTGATGACGATTTCGACCACCAGCACGGCCAGGATGGCGATCGCAAGAATGCCGTGGACCTCCAGCCAACCGAGCACGAGGAACAACAGCGCATAGAGCACGTTCCGCACGCTGTGCAGCTGAAGCTCATGGCGCTGCGACGGTCGCCAGGCCAGCCGCTCGGTGAATTCGTGGTGATAGAAGGTGTCGAATGCGCCCATCGCGATCTGGATGGCGACCAGGGTCCACAGCAGCGGCGTCATGACGAGGCCTCCCTGAACACGGCAGACTGACGGATCAGCCGGCCCAAACGCGGGTGGATGATCTCCAGCGTGAAGCGGAAGTCGCCGCAGCCGAGATCGGAATGGGTCACGGTGAGGTCGCCGGGCGTGAGCCATTCGGGCAGCGGCAGGCGAAACGGGCCGAGCCGCAGCGCATAGCCGACGCTGCGAAACACCAGCGCCTCGTGCTCGACCGCGATCTTGAGCGCCATGCTGACGCCGAAGCCGACATATTCCTCAAGCCCGGTCGGCCCGGCAAAGCGCTTGGCGGAATGGATCACCTGCGGAAAGCCGTCGCGCCGCGCGCAGATGCGGGTCCAGACCTGGCCGCCGCTCGCGGCGTCCTCGGTGACCGTGACGATCATCGGCACGCGCGTCTCGCTGCCGGTCGGAAGCGGCCCGCCGATCAGCCGCGCGGCCTGTGCCAGCCACCAGCCGGCGCGGCTGCTCGTGGCCTCCTCGACCTCGCCGACATAGACGACGGTGTTGCCGTCCTCGAACCGCTTGGAGAAGCGCCGCCAGATCGCGACCGGCAGGCGGCCCCAATCCTCGTCGGACAGCAATGCGCGGAAGCGATGGTCATCGAGCAGTTTGGTATCGGAAGCCGGTGCTGTCTTTAAGGTGGATATCCTTGCCGACGCCATCGCACACTCCCGTTACGTCGTGGCCCCTATTTGGCTCTGCCCGTGGGCAGAAAACTCACGATCTTCTCGCCGAGCTTGATCAGGGCGACCAGGCGCGGCCGCGGCACGTTCAGCATCTGCGTGTACCAGCGGTCGACCAGCTCGGTGAATGTCAGCATCTCCTTCAGCCGCTTGCTGGCGAGCGGGCTGATGGCCGGATCGTCAGCCGCGTCGGAGACGCAGGCGCGCAGCGCCGCGAGCGCAGGATCGATCTCACGCTCCTTGCGTCCGGCCGCGATCTTGGCGGCGACCTCCCAGATGTCGGTCTCGGCCTCGAAGTGGTCGCGGCGGTCGCCGAGGATCGGCACCCGCCGGATCAATCCCCAGGACAGCAGCTCCTTGATCGAGTTGGAGACGTTGGAGCGCGCCATGCCGAGCGTGTCGGCGATGTCTTCCGCGGTCATCGGCGCTTCAGCGAGGTAGAGCAGCCCGTGGATCTGGCTGACCGAGCGGTTGACGCCCCACTCGTCGCCCATGTCGCCCCAATGCAGGATGAAGCGCTCGACGACGGCCGGTAGTTTTCTCTTGGCGGTTATTTCTGTCATGACAGAAATATCAGACTGTTCGGAGCAGAAGTCAAGGGCGGCGACCGGTGCCGCGGAATTGGCGCCAAGGCACAATTCGCGGCGTTGGCGGGGACGGATCGCTGGTCCATACTTCGGACGCGGCTTCTGACCGTGATGGCCAGGACGGCCATCTGCTTTTTGCGAAGGAATGCATGATGACGGCCCCCCTTTCCGACAACGTATTCGCGGGATCGGTCCCGCAACTCTACGACCGGCTCATGGTGCCAATGATCTTTGCGCCGTACGCCCGCGACCTCGCGCAGCGCATCAAGGGCCATCGGCCGCGTGACCTGCTGGAAATCGCAGCCGGCACCGGGGCCGTCACGTCAGTCCTGGCTGCCGAATTGCCCGATACAGATATCACCGCGACCGATCTCAACGAGCCGATGCTGGCACAGGCGAAGACGCGCCTCGCAGGCAATCCAAACATCCGATGGCAGCAGGCCGACGCGCTGTCACTGCCGTTTGCCGACGCGAGCTTCGACGTCGTCGTCTGCCAGTTCGGCGCCATGTTCTTCCCCGACCGCGTCAAGGGTTATGCCGAGGCGCGGCGGGTGATCAGACCCGGAGGACGGTACTTCTTCAACGTCTGGGGCAAGATCGAGGAGAATGATTTCGCCGACGTGATGCAGCAAACGATGTTCCAGGTGTTCCCAAGCAACACGCCGCAATTCATGGCGCGGACACCGCACGGTTACCATGATCCGGCACGCATTCGCGCCGACCTGACCGCTGCAGGCTTTCGCGACATCGCCATCGAGGTCGTCACCCTTCGCAGTCCCGCCGCTTCGCCAGAGGATGTCGCCATCGCCTACTGCCAGGGCACGCCGATGCGCGGCGAGATCGAGGCGCAGGGTCAACCGACGCTCGAGGCTGCAACAGAGCGCGTGGCTGAGGCGCTGGCGCAGCGCTTCGGCAGCGGTCCTCTCGACGGCAAGATTCAGGCGCTGGTGATCGCGGCCGCTTAGACCGTCGGCAGGAACGCGAACCGCTCACCTGCCCCGCGCAGGTTCAAAAGGTCTGATGTGCCGGCGTCTGCCTGTACGCTGCCGACGCGCGCCGAGATCGGCCCGCGGCCGCACGCTTTGATCATGTCGGCAACGATATCTTCAGAGCCCGCGAACACGGCCTCGACGCTGCCGTCGCGGCGGTTGCGGACCCAGCCTTCGAGGCCGCGTGCATTGGCGTTTTCGTGCACCCAAGCGCGATAGCCGACGCCCTGGACGCGTCCAGTGATCGTGACGTGGCGAATCACGCCGCTCACGTCTTCAAGCCGAGGAATTCGCCGCTGCGCGCCTTGGTCTCCGCCTCGCGCATCACGCGGCTGGTGAGTTCGGATGAAGCGATACCCTCGAGGTTCTTCGGCGAGGTGCCTTCGCGCAGCGCCTTCAGCGTCTCATAGACCGCCTGGGTTGCCGCCGCGAACGGCGCGTGGCCCTGCAATGCGATCCTGACGCGTTGGCTTGCCAGATAGTCCAGCGCGGTCATCTCCTCCGGCGCGCCGCCGAGCACGATCGGCAGCGAGGTCGCGGCCGAAATCGCCTCGAGTTCGCCGCGCGATTTGATGCCGGTGAAGAACAGGCCATCGACACCGACCGCCTGATAGGCCCGCGCGCGTGCGATCGCATCGTCAAGATTGGTGACCGAGACGGCGCCGGTCCGGCCCAGAATCACGAGCGACGCATCGCTGCGCCCGTCGAGCGCGGCCTTCATCTTGCCGACGCCCTCCTCCAGCGAAATCAGCTCTGTCTTGGCCTGGCCGAACGCCTGCGGGAGCAGCGTGTCCTCGATGGTGAGGCCCGCGGCACCTGCGGCTTCCACTTCCTGGACGGTGCGGCGGACATTGAGCGCGTTGCCGTAGCCGTGATCGGCATCGACCAGCACCGGCAGAGGCGATGCCCGCGACATGCGGCGGATCTGCTCGGCGAATTCGGTCAGCGTGATCAGCGCAATGTCGGGATCGCCGAGCACGGCGAGCGAGGCCACCGAGCCGCCGAACATGCCAAGCTCGAAGCCAAGATCCTCCGCAATCCGGATCGAGGTCGCGTCGTAGACCGAGCCCGGACGAATGCAGGTCGATCCGCTGAGGATGGATCGCAGTGCTTCGCGACGTTTGCGGAAGGCCATGGTGTTATCTCCATCCACGTCATTGCGAGGAGCGAAGCGACGAAGCAATCCACGTCTTGAGGAGAGATGGATTGCTTCGCTGACGCTCGCAATGACGAGTCTAAGCGAACTCCAGGATCAGCGCATCGACCGCAAGCGTGGCGCCGGCGGCGGCGTGGATCTTCTTCACCGTGCCGTCACGCTCGGCGCGCAGCACGTTCTGCATCTTCATGGCTTCCACGACCGCCAAGGTCTCGCCGGCCTTGACCTCCTGCCCTTCGGTCACGGCGATCGAGACCACGAGGCCGGGCATCGGGCACAGCAACTTCTTGCCGGTGTCAGCGGCCGAGACCACCGGCATCAGCTGCGCCGAGGTCGCCTCGGTCTCGGTGAAGACATAGACCGGCACCTCAAAACCCTGATGCGCGAGGCGGAAACCGTTGTTGATCGCCCGCACCTGCACGGCGACGAAATTGCCGTCGATGGTGCCCTGCCAGACCGGCTCGCCCGGCACCCAGCCCGACACCAGATTGTGCGGATTGCCGGGCAGCGCGTCGTCGCCAATGAAGCGCACCGCGATGGCGTCGGCCTCGCGTGCGACATCGAGCGCGATCTCGGCACGGTCGAGCCAGACCGCGCGGCGGCGCTCGCGCATCACGACGCGGCCGCCCATCTGGCCCGAGATCTGCCGCTTGCGCTCGCCCAGCACGTGGTCGATGGCGGCACCGACCGCCGCCAGCCGCCGCGCGATCTCGCCCTCGGGCGCACGCGCGGAAAACCCTTTCGGGAATTCCTCGGCGATGAAGCCGGTCGAGAGCCGGCCCTCACGCCAGCGCGGATGATTCATCAACGCCGACAGGAACGGAATGTTGTGCCTGATACCGTCGACATAGAAGGCGTCGAGCGCGGTCGCCTGCGCCTCGATCGCCGCGGCGCGCGAGGGGGCGTGGGTGACGAGCTTGGCGATCATCGGATCGTAGTGGATCGAGATCTCGCCGCCCTCCTGCACGCCGGTGTCGTTGCGGATGGTGATGCCGTCATGGCTGGCCTCGGCCGGCGGACGGTACTTCACCAGGCGGCCGATCGACGGCAGGAAGTTGCGGAACGGATCCTCGGCATAGACGCGGGATTCCACCGCCCAGCCGGTCAGCGTCACGTCCTTCTGCGCGATCGCGAGCTTCTCGCCCGCGGCGACGCGGATCATCTGCTCGACGAGGTCGACGCCGGTGATCAGCTCGGTGACGGGATGCTCGACCTGCAGGCGGGTGTTCATCTCCAGAAAGTAGAAGCTCTTGTCCTGGCCGGCGACGAATTCGACGGTGCCAGCCGAATCGTAGTTCACCGCCTTGGCCAGCGCGACCGCCTGCTCGCCCATCTTGCGGCGGGTCTGCTCGTCGAGCAGCGGCGACGGCGCCTCCTCGATGACCTTCTGGTTGCGGCGCTGGATCGAGCATTCGCGCTCGCCGAGATAGATCACATTGCCATGCTTGTCGCCGAGCACCTGGATCTCGATGTGCCGGGGATCGACGATGAACTTCTCGATGAAGACGCGGTCGTCGCCGAACGACGATTTCGCCTCGGCCTTGGCGAGGTTGAAGCCTTCGGCGACCTCCGCCTTCGAATGCGCGATGCGCATGCCTTTGCCGCCGCCGCCGGCGGAGGCCTTGATCATCACGGGGTAGCCGATCTCGTCGGCGATCTGGACCGCGTGCTTGTCGTCCTCGATGACGCCGAGATGACCGGGCACGGTCGAGACCTTCGCCTTCGCAGCCGCCTTCTTGGATTCGATCTTGTCGCCCATCGCGGCGATCGCGCCGGGGTTCGGGCCGATGAAGACGATGCCGGCGGCCTCAAGCGCGCGCGGAAATGCTTCGCGCTCGGACAGGAAGCCGTAGCCGGGATGCACCGCCTGCGCGCCGGTCTTGCGGCAGGCCTCGACGATCTTGTCGATCAACAGATAGCTCTCGGCCGCGGCGGGCGGGCCGATCAGCACGGCTTCGTCTGCCATCTCGACATGCAGCGCGTCGCGGTCGGCCTCGGAGTAGACGGCAACCGTCTCAATCCCCATACGGCGCGCAGTCTTGATGACCCGGCAGGCGATCTCGCCGCGGTTGGCGATCAGGATTCGTTTGAACATGCTCTTCTTGCTTGGGCTTCTTAGGAATTGGGCTTTGGCAGGATTTCCTCCCCGCGCAATCCGGCACGGGCGTAACCACTCCGTTGGTACAGCAAATTACCCCGGAGGCAACGGTCTAATGCGATCCCTGCCGGCGCTTGGCCGGTCCTTGGACGATCCTTGGCGGTAGCCCGAGGGGGACTTCAGCCCGAATAGGTCTTGAAGCGGCCGCGGGAATGCGCCTTGGCGACGGCTTTCATCAGCTCGCTGACCTCATTCTCCAGGAATTCATTGGCCACGATCAGCGCCCGGATCGTCGCGCGCAAATTCCCGCCGCAGGCGGAGATCGCCTGCTCGACAGCCGCTTCCAGCCCGTCATCGTCGTCAGATTCGGGCCGCGCAGACATCATGATGTATCCGGGATTCAAATGACGCATCATGTTCCTATTTTGTTCTCATCAAGTCAATCGGATCTTTGATCGGACGCCGCCACTTCGGCGGCCTCCTTCTTCCGCCGCCAGCGCGCGACATTGCAGGGTCCAGATGTCGGTCACGACGTCGACGATGACGTTGATGATGAACTCGGCCATCTCAGAATCCCTTCAATGACAACGGACCTCCGTTCTAGGTCGCGGAAAGCCGGGCGGGATGTGACGGCGCGCACGCATCGTTCGCGAACAGTCCTTGGTTGGATCGTACCGGCCTGTGCTAGAAGTCCGGTTGCCCGCCAAAGATCTGAAGTGAGAAAATGCGGTTTCGAAATCCGGTCATCACGACGCTTCTCCTGACATGCCTGTCCGCAAGCCCCGTCCCGTCTGCGACGGCCGGCCCCGCGGTCAACGCGGTCATCAAGGACGCCGGCACCGTTCAGCTCGGCAACACGACCTATCGACTCGACGGCATCGACGCGCCGGCGGTCGACCAGCTCTGCATCGACGAGCATGCCGACGTCTGGTCCTGCGGAATGGAAGCGCGCGACCAGCTGACCAAGCTGATCGACGGCAAGCCTGTTCATTGCGACGATATCGGCGTCGATCCGACCTTCAAGAAGCGCCGTCTCGGCGTCTGCAAGATCGAGGGCGATCCGACCAGCCTCAGCCAGGTGCTGGTCCAGAAGGGCTACGCTCTCAATCTTGAGGGGTCGGCCACTGGCCGATTCAAGCCGGATGAAGCCACGGCCAAGGACAACCGCGCCGGGCTGTGGAAAGGCTGCTTCGTGGCGCCGCGCGATTTTCGCACCGCCAGGAAGGATGGCGCCCTGCTCGGCAACGCCTGTCCGGCCAACCGCGACACCCAGATCCGCGACGCGTTCTTCCCCGCCGACCTGCCGATGCCGGCGAGCTGCAACATCAAAGGCAAGTACGCGGTACGCGCCCGCGTCACCGGCAATATCGGCATCTATCATCTGCAGGCGTGCCGCAGTTACCCGGGCCTCGGTAATCCGGATCGCTGGTTCTGCTCCGAAGAGGATGCGCAGGCCGCCGGGTTCCGCAGGGCCTATAATTGCCGTCCGCCCAAGAACAAGTGATGCGCAAGTGAAGAGCGAGTGAGGGGCAAGTGAGCGCCGTAAATCACGCTGGCAAAGCCGCCTTGTCCTGTGTGAGACTGCGCCAAGAGGTTGCCGGCGCGAATGACCCCACCCGATCCCTCTGATGTGCTTCCCGAAGCTGCGGCAGCCGAACGGCTGCGGCAGCACCTCGAGGAAATCGCGCGCGAACGCGATCGCGCGCATCGCGAGCTTCAGGAGCGCGAGGCCGAGCTGGCGCGGATCCAGCGCATTGCGCGGGTCGGCGGGCTCGAGATCGATTTCCGCGACGGCGTGCGCAACCGCCGCTCCCCCGAATATCTGCTGGTGCACGGCCTGCCGCCCGAGGAGGTCAACGAGACCTACGAGAACTGGGTGGCGCGCATCCACCCCGACGATCGCGAACGCACGATCAAGCACCTGTTCGAAGTGCTCAAGGCCGGCGGCGAGGACTACACGGCCGAGTACCGCATCGTCCGCCCGAACGACGGAGAGAGCCGCTGGATCCGCGTCGTCGCCAAGATCGAGCGCGACCGCAGCGGCCGCGCGCTGCGGCTGGTCGGCGCCGATCTCGACGTCACCGATCAGATGCTGGCGCAGGAAACCCTGCGCGAGAGCGAGGAACGCTTCCGCCTGATCGCCGACAGCGCGCCGGTCCCGATCTGGGTGACCAAGCTCGACCGCACCCGCTCCTTCGCCAACCAGGCCTATCTCGACTTCCTCGGATTGCCATTCGAGGAAGCCATCGTGTTCGACTGGCGCAAGGCGCTGCATCCTGACGACCTGCCGCAAATCCTGCAGGAGCAGATCACCGGCGAATTATCGCTCAAGCCGTTCGTGCTCGAGGCGCGCTACCGGAACGCCAAGGGTGACTGGCGCTGGCTGCGCTCGGAATCGCAGCCGCGCTGGGACCCGAACGGCAAGCATATCGGCTTCATCGGCGTCGCCCATGACATCACGGCCGCCAAGGAAGCCGAGATCGAGCTGCGCAAGCTCAACGAATCGCTGGAGCGGCGCATCCTGGAGCGCACCGCCCAGCTCGAGTCCCGCGAGGCGCAGACGCGCGCGATCCTGGAAACCAGCCATCAATATCAGATGCTGCTCAACCGCGATGGCGGCCTGCTCTACACCAACCAGACTGCGCTCGCCGGTATCCGCGCCGAGGCCACTGACGTCGTCGGCAAGCCGTTCTGGGACACGCCCTGGTTCACTGCTACCGACGCCGTGCCGCGGGTGATCCAGAATGCCTTCGCGGCCGCGATGCGCGGCGAAGAGGTCAAGATCGAGCTGCAGCTGCAGCTCCCGATCGGCGAGCGCTTTTTCGATTTCGCGATGCGGCCGCTGCAGGACCAGCACGGCACGATCGTCGGCGCCGTGCCCGAGGCCGTCGACATCACCGAGCGGCGCCTCGGCGAGGAAGCCCTGCGGCAATCGCAGAAGATGGAAGCGGTCGGCCAGCTCACCGGCGGCGTGGCGCACGACTTCAACAACCTGCTCACCATCATCCGCTCCGCGACCGACTTCCTGCGCCGCCGCGAGCTACCGGACGAGCGACGCCGCCGCTACATCGACGCGATCGCCGAGACCGTCGAGCGCGCCTCCAAGCTGACCGCGCAGCTGTTGGCGTTCGCGCGCAGGCAACCGCTCAATCCCGAAGTGTTCAATGTCGGGACCCAGGTCGACAGCGTGACGCAGTTGATCCGCCCGCTGGTCGGCGCACGGATCCACATCGAGGTCAGGATCGAGGATCCCGACTGTTTTGCGATCGCCGATATCGGCCAGTTCGAGACCGCGATGATCAATCTTGCGGTCAACGGCCGCGACGCCATGAACGGCGAAGGCCAGCTGACGATCGGCGTCAGGAAGGTCAAGCACATCCCTGCCCTGCGCGCGCAGGCCTCGCGCAGCGGCGATTTCGTCACGGTCTCGATCCAGGATACCGGCACCGGCATCTCGCCGGAAAATCTCGACGCGATCTTCGAACCGTTTTTCACGACCAAGGAGGTCGGCAAGGGAACCGGCCTCGGGCTGAGCCAGGCCTTCGGCTTCGTCAAGCAATCCGACGGCGACATCGAGGTCACCAGTACGCCGGGGCAAGGCGCGACCTTCACGATCTATCTGCCGCAGGCGATGCGCCCGGTCGACGCCAAGGTCGCGACCAGCGCGGGCACCGAGCAGGCCTCGATCGGCCGCGGCTATCGCGTCCTCGTGGTCGAGGACAACGACGACGTCGGGCAGTTTTCCACCGAGCTGCTCGAGGATCTCGGCTATTCGGTCAAGCGCGCGGCCAATGCCAACGCCGCGCTGTCGATCCTCACCGAGAACGAGTTCGCCGCCGACCTCGTGTTCTCCGACGTGATCATGCCCGGCATGAACGGCGTCGAGCTCGCCGGCGTCATCCGCGATCGCTTTCCCGGCCTGCCGGTGGTGCTGACCAGCGGCTACAGCAACGTGCTCGCCGAGAACGCGCATAGCGGCTTCGAACTGATCCAGAAGCCCTATTCGGTCGAGGCGCTGTCGCGCACGCTCCGCAAGGCAATCGCCGAGCAGCGGGCGACCGCCTCCAAGCAGTGATCTAACGTCGAGCGCGCGCTACTCGATCACCACATGCGCGACCCCGAGTTGAAGGATGCCGAGCGCCCGGGCCGCCGTGGTCGACACATCGATGATCCGCCCGTGAATGAACGGGCCGCGGTCGTTGACCCGGCAGCGGATCGATTTGCCGTGATAGGACACGGTGATCATGCTGCCGAACGGCCGCCTGCGATGCGCGCAGGTCATCTCGCCGCTTCTGCCGATGCCATGATAATAGGACGCAAGGCCACTCTCAGCGTTCGCCATGCACGAGGTAAACAGCAGCATGGCCGCGGACGTTATTGCGGTTTTCATTGATTGCCTGCCGGTCGAGCCCCGCAAGGGAACGCGGTTCCACGGGTTCGGTTCCGCGTCTGGCGCGTCGGCAGGTCGATTTTTAGGAACTTTTCTGCGGGATGGCCTGCGCCGGGCAGCGCGCTCAGGCCGCGTCCTCGACCCCTTCGGCCGCGAGCAGCGTCCGGACGTCCTGTGCAGGAACCGGCTTGCTGAACAGATAACCCTGCATCTGCGTGCAGCCGAGCATCTGCACGGTGTCGCGCTGCTGATCGGTCTCGACGCCCTCGGCTGTCGTGATCATGTTGCGGTCGGCGGCGATCGAGACCACCGCACGGATGATCGAAGCCGAGCCTGAGTTGCGAGTGACTTCCTTGACGAAGCTACGGTCGATCTTGATCTTGTCGAACGGGAAGCGCTGCAGATATTGCAGCGACGAGTAGCCGGTGCCGAAATCGTCGAGCGCGATGTGGACGCCGAGCGCGCGAAGCTGGCCGAGCGTGACCAGCGCCGCATCGTCATCGGCGATCAGCACCGCCTCGGTGATCTCGAGCTCGAGCCGGCGCGGGTCGAGCCCGCTCTCGGCTAGCGCGCCCGCAACCTTGAGCGCCAGCGTCTCCGACTTGAACTGGATCGGCGACACGTTGACCGCGAGGCGCACATGCGCCGGCCAGGCTGCCGCCTCGATGCAGGCGGTGCGCAACACCCACTGCCCGATCTCCTCGATCAGCCCGGTCTCCTCGGCAAGCGGGATGAACTCCGCCGGCGAGATCATGCCGCGCACCGGATGGCGCCAGCGCAGCAGCGCCTCGCAGCCGGTCACCTCGTCGCTGCGCAGGTCGACCAGCGGCTGGTAGTGCAGTTCGAAGCCGCCCTCCGCCAGCGCGGTGCGCAGATCGGCCTCCAGCGCGCGGCGCAGATTGGCCTGCTTCTCCATTGCCGGATCGAAGAAGCGATAGGTCCTGCGGCCGGCGGCCTTGGCCGCGTACATCGCGAGGTCGGCGCATTTGAGCAGGCCGAACAGGTCGGAGCCGTGGCGTGGCGCGATCGCAATCCCGATGCTGGCATCGCTCGACAGCCAATGGCCGAGGCAGTCGAACGGCGTGCGCAGCGACTGATAGACGCGCGCCACCAGATCGCTGACGTCGTCGTCCGAGGTGATGTTATGCTGGACGATCGCGAACTCGTCGCCGCCGAGACGTGCGATGAAGTCGTTCAATCCGACCGACTGGCGCAGCTTCTCGGCCACGCGCCGCAGGAATTCATCACCGATCAGATGGCCCAGCGTGTCGTTGATCCGCTTGAACTCGTCGATGTCGATGTAGTGGATCGCGAATTCGCGGACGATGGTCTCGCGCAACAATTCTTCGGCGTGGCGCTGGAACAGCGTCCGGTTCGGCAGATTTGTCAGGGCGTCGTAGTGCGCGAGATACTCGATCCGCGCCTGCGCCCGCCGCCCGTCGGTGACATCCTCGAGCGTGGTGGCCCAGCCGCCGTCCGGCGCACGCTTGTAGATCAGCCGGATACTGCGGCCGTCGGGCGTCATGATCACGGAGTCCCGGATCTCGTCACCGCTGGGATTGGTGAAGCGGGCGCAATATTCATCAACGTCGCCGACGAATGAGCCGATCGCCTGGCGATGCAGGATCAGGTCGCGCAGATGGCAGCCGGGCCTCACGACTTCGGCCGACAGGCCGAACATGTCGATGTATTGCTGGTTGCAGATCACGAGCCGCGCCGTAGCATCGAACAGCAGCAGCCCCTGCGTCATGGTGTTGATCGCGGTGTCGAGGTGCTGGCGCTTCTCGGACAGCCGCCGCTGCGCTGCATCGTGCTGCCGCTGCAACTGACGGACGATCAGAAAGATCGTCATGACGACAATCAGCACTGCAAGCACTGCGGCGCAGAACTGCAGTTTGGTCTGGGCGCGCCAGTCCTCCAGCGCGCTGGAGGTTCTGGTGGTGGCAAGGATCATGATCGGAAAGTGCGACAGCGACCGCACCGCGCCGACGTTCTCCTCGCCTGAGGCGCCGACGAACCGGCCCGACGTGTTGCCGCCGAGGCCGATGACCTTCCGAAACAACGGCTGGTCGCTGATGTTGCGGCCGACCACGCCGCCATCCTGCGGATAGCGCGCGATGATGGTGCCGTCGCGATGGATCATCGAGATCACGGTGTCGCCGTTCAGCGCCAGCGAGGCCACAAAATCCTCGAAATGGCTGGGTTCGACACCGCGGCTCGCAAAGCCGATGATCTCGCCGTTGCGCCCGGTGATCTTGCGCGCAAAGATCGTGGTCCAGTTGCCGGTCACCTTGCTCATCGCGGGCTCGACGATCACGGGCGACGTCGGCCGCCCCGAGGTGAACTCCTGGAAGTAACGCCGGTCCGCAATGCTGATATCTGGCACCGGCCACATCTCGGACGAGTTGATCAGCCATCCCTTGGCGTTGAACAGATTGAGCCCGCCGACATGCGGCAGCGCCGCCAGCCGCGTGCGCAGCATCTCGTGCGCGCTCAGGAGCGACATGTTCTTCTCGAACTGGTCGGCGGTCTCGACCTGCTCCGACCGCAGATAATTCAAGACGTCGTCGTGGACGTGCTGGAGGTCGCTGAGCTGCTGGTCGAAATGCCGCGACAGCAGCAGCGCGGTGTTGTTGAGCTCGCGTTCGGACGTCTCCAGTGTGCGCTCGCGAAACTGCAGCGCGAGATAGCCGGTGCCGAGCGCGATCGCGAGCACCAGCAGCGCGGCACTCAGGACGAGCCACTGAATGGCGCCGAACCTGGCCGCACGCAACACATCCTTGATCGACAGCCGCCGGTGTTCCGGCATCGTGCTGTTCGTTGAGACAACCGACATTTTCCTGCCCCTGCGCGTGCCCTTCTACGGGAACACAACCCAAGGGGTCGTTAGGAAAATCAGTTATCGGACGGTTAAGGCGGATACACACATGAACGCGAGCGGCGGGAAGATCGTCAGGAGGCGGCCGCTCCAGCCGACGGCACCGCCGTCTCCTTCAGGCTGCACTCGATCAACGCGCCCTCGATGGTAAATTTCGAGAATGGTGACATCGGGGTCACGGCCTTGAGCGCGGCGAAGAATTGCGAGTCGCCGGGGCTCTTCAGGAGAAACCTGATGTGGTTGGCCGACAGCGCATCACGCGACAGCCAGACGACGCCGGAGAACAGCGCAACAAGCATCTGCGCATAATCGCCGATCGCAGCGAGGCCGAGATCGTAGATCGGAGACACATTGACGAAACGCGCGCTGAGCGCCGGCGCCGAATATCGGCTCATCAGGAGACGTCTGATCTGGCAGACCGCATGGACCCGTTCGCCGTCGGTCAGGTGATACAGCCCCTGACTGTCGCCCTCCCTCGCCGTCAGCGCCTCAAAGGCGCTGATGCCGCCGAAGGTGGCAAAGTCCTCTCCGACGCCTTCAGCGTCCTTCTTCCATTGTGCCTTGATCTGACGCCAGGACCGCTCAGGATCCTTGAGTGGCAAAAGCCGCATGGTTAAGGGGCTGTTAGCGCGGAGGGAAGTCGTCGTGGGATAATATGTCGCAGGCATTAAGCCTTTGCTTACGGCGGTAGCCGGTTGCGCCGACGCCGCGGCTGCCCTGGCTGCCTCTTAGCGCTGCGTAGCCCGAATGAAGCGAAGCGTAATCCGGGGAACTGTATCAGCGGTTGGCACGCTCCCGGATTTCGCTGTGCTTCATCCGGGCTACCAGAACTTCGCCCCCTGGTGCGCGCGAGCGCCGCGAGATCACGATTTGCAGCAAGCCGAAGCCGCAGGCGGCGCGGCCTGCGGTTGCGGGGCGCAACACGCGCTTTGCTTGTCCTCCTGCTTCTCGTGCGCGACACGCGCGGACCGCTCGCCGGTGCCGTCGCCATAAACGATGCTCTCGCCCGTCGTGTGGAACGTCTCCCATGCGATGCCCGCGGGATCGTCGATCCACGACTTCTCGGATTTGGCATAGCAGCACACCGTCTGGCCCTGCTCGATCACCTCGCCGCCTGCCTTGCGCAGCCGGCCATAGACCTCGCCGAGCTCTTCGGCGCTCTCGACCTGAATGCCGAGATGATCAAGCCCCGGCTCGCGGCCGCGGGTCGAGATCGCGAAGTTGACGCGGGGATCGTCGAGCATCCATTTGGCGTAGTCGGATTTCACGACCGTCGGCTCGGCCCCGAACAGCGCCGAGTAGAAACCGACCGATTGCGGGATGTCCTTGACGGCGACGTGAACATGCATGCGCTTCATGGGGCAGTCCTTTCGGGCGACGCTCGATGGCTATTCCATCCCAAGCATGCTCAGATATCAACATTACAACAGGAGCTGTGCCGCGGAATGGATGGGCTGACGCTGTTCGGATTGTTCGCCGTGACCATGATGCTCGTCTGCTACGCGGCCGAAGATCGCAGCGCCTGGTTCATCCTGGCCTTCGCCGTCTCCTGCGCGCTCGGCTCAGCCTACGGCTTCCTGCAGGGCGCCTGGCCGTTCGGCCTGGTTGAGGCGATCTGGGCCGTCGTCGCGGCGCGCCGCTGGCTGATGCGTCGATCCGCGGACGGCGTGTAACGTTATAGTATCCGCTGCCAATCTGTCGCGGACACGAACTTGAATGCACGCGGTCGGGGCGCTAATTAGGGCCCATGGCCGCTTCGCGCACCATGATTCAGTCTTCCGCTCACGCATCGGGACCGCGCCGTTGGCGCAGCCTGCTGGCGGGACTGATTTCGCTTGCGCTGGTGCTGTCGTTCTTCCACGGCTGGACCTCCGACCGCGATGACGATGCAGCTCCCGTCGCCTCGATCGCGCAGTCGATCAACGACACCGGCGGCAAGGCTCCCGCACATCCGGCCTCACTGCATGGCGATCACTGCCTGACACACGTCGCCTCGGTGGCTCCGCAGGAAACCGCGTTCCCGATCGCCTATGCGCCGCATAGCTATGGCGACAGCCGCATCGAGCTGCCGGCGTCGGCCGAGCGTCTCTCTCCATTCAAACCACCCCGCGCCTGATCCGGTCGACATGACCGGCCGTGCGCCGCTGCCATCAAGCCGCGCGCACGCTTCCGCACAGATCGATGTCGCGACAGCGCAGGGCCAACGGCTTGCGCTGCGGAGAGGCGCATATGAAACGGGTTGTTCTATTTTTCGCCGGCGTGGCCGCTGGCATCACGCTGGTCGTTCTGGCGGCCGGGTGGATCGGCTGGCCGGTCAAGTTCCCGGCCATGACACAGGAAACTGCGACCGCTAGTCTGGAGAAAGCCGAGGCCAAGCATGAGGCCCCCGGACATGTCGAGCTGAGCGAAGATCAGATTCGCGAGGCCGGCATCACGCTGACGCGGGCCGGCGGCGGCATGCTGAGGCGGCACTTCCTCGCGCCGGGATCGCTGATCCCCGATGCCGACCATATCGGTCGCGTCTCGGTGCGCGTGCTCGCGACCGTCACGGAACTGCGCAAGCGCCTCGGCGACGTCGTCGAGAAGGGTGAGATCGTCGCGGCCATCGAAAGCCGCGAGGTCGCCGACGCCAAGAGCGAATACCTCGCAGCACGGCTCACCAACGATCTGCAGCAGACGCTCTACGCGCGGCAGAAGACGCTGGTCGAGACCCGCATCGTGTCGGAAAACGAGTTCCTGCGCACGCGACTGACCGCGAACGACGCGCAGATCAAGCTCGACGGCGCGCGGCAGAAACTGTTCGCGCTCGGCCTGTCGGAAAGCGAGATCGCCGATCTGCCCAACCAGCCCCCCGAGAGCCTGCGGACCCAGTTCCTGCGTGCGCCGATCAGCGGCCGGGTCTCCGAACGCCGTGTCGATCTCGGCGGATTGATCGGGCGCGAGGGCCAGGAAAGCGAGCTCTATGTCATCGTCAATCTCGACGACATCTGGGTCGATCTGGCGGTCTCGCCGGAGGACATCAACGCAGTCCGCGAAGGCGTTTCGGTGAAGATCCGCGCCATCGGCACCGAGGATGAAGCCAACGCCGGCGTGATCTTCGTCAGCCCCCTGCTCGACCGCGAGACCCGCAACGCCCGGGTGATCGCCACCATGCCCAACAAGGATCACCGCTGGAAGCCGGGCACCTTCGTGACCGCCGAAGTGCCGCTGTCAGGCGCGCCATCGACCGTCATCGTGTCGAAGAAGGCGCTTCAAACGATCAAGGGGACGCCGACCGTGTTCGTGCGCGATGCCGACGGCTTCGAGGCGAGGTCCGTGCGGACCGGCCGCGAGGACGACGACGATATCGAGATCGTTTCGGGTCTCGCCGCCGGCGAGACCGTCGCGGTGCAGAACACCTTCACATTGAAGGCGGAGGTCGAAAAGGACGAGGCGGAGCACGGCCATGATTGAGCGGATCATCGGTCTTGCGATCCAGCGGCGCTGGGTCGTCGTCACCCTGGCGGCGATCCTGATGTTCCTCGGCGGCCTCGCATTGACGAAGGTGCCGATCGACGCGGTGCCCGACATCACCAACAAGCAGGTGCAGATCAACACCGTGGCCCCGGCGCTGTCGCCGGCTGAGATCGAGAAGCAGATCACCTTCCCGATCGAAACAGCACTCGCCGGCGCGCCGGGACTGGAGAGCACACGCTCGCTCTCCCGCAACGGCTTCTCGCAGATCACGGCGGTGTTCAGCGAAACCACCGACATCTATTTCGCCCGCCAGCAGGTCAGCGAGCGCTTGACCGAAGCGCGCGCGCGCCTGCCCCAGGGTATCGAGCCGCGGATCGGCCCGACCTCGACCGGTCTTGGCGAAATCTACATGTGGACCGTCCATTACTCCGGCGAGACGGTGCAGACTGACGGATCGCCGGGCCTGCAAAGCGACGGCCGCTTCCTCACGGCGGACGGCCAAATGCTGCAAAGCGAGGTCGAGAAGGACGCCTATCTGCGCACGGTGCAGGACTGGATCATCAAGCCGCAGATCAAGATGGTGCCGGGTGTCGCCGGCGTCGATTCGATCGGCGGCTACCTCAAGCAGTACCAGGTGCATCCCGATGCGGCGAAGCTTATTGCGCTCGGCCTCACCTTTGCCGACGTCGCCAAGGCGATCGAAACCAACAATGTCAGCCGCGGTGCGCGCTACATCGAGCGCAACGGCGAAGGCTTCGTGGTCCGCTCCGGCGGTCGCCTCGAGAACATCGAGGAGTTAGGTGCCGTGGTCGTCACCACCCGCGGTGGCGTCCCGGTCCGGATCCGCGATCTCGCGACGCTCTCGATCGGCGGCGAGACACGCACCGGCAGCGCCAGCGAGAACGGCCGCGAGGTCGTGGTCGGCACGGCGCTGATGCTGATCGGCGCCAACAGCCGCACGGTGTCGGCCGCGGTCGACGCCAAGCTGCGCGCGATCACGCCGTCCCTGCCGGCGGGCGTCAAGGTCGAGACGGTGCTGGACCGTACCCAGCTGGTCGATGCGACTATCGGTACGGTGGCGCGCAATCTCGGCGAAGGCGCGCTGCTCGTGATCGCGGTGCTGTTCGTGCTGCTCGGCAATTTCCGAGCGGCATTGATCACCGCGCTGGTGATCCCGATCGCGATGCTGATGACCGCCATCGGCATGTGGCAGGGGCGCATCAGCGCCAATCTGATGAGCCTCGGCGCGCTGGATTTCGGCCTGATCGTCGACGGCGCGGTCATCATCACCGAGAACAGCCTGCGCCATCTCGCCGAGAAGCAGCACGCGCTCGGCCGCGTGTTGACGCGCGACGAGCGGCTGGCGACGGTGCGGGCTTCCGCTGTCGAGATGGTACAGCCGAGCCTTTACGGCCAGGCCATCATCCTGCTGGTCTATGTTCCGCTCCTCACCTTCACCGGTGTCGAAGGCAAGATGTTCGAGCCGATGGCGCTCACCGTGATCCTCGCGCTTGCCGCCGCCTTCGTGCTGTCGCTGACGCTGGTGCCCGCGCTGATCGCGATCGGCATCACCGGTCGGGTCCAGGAAAAGGAGAACTGGCTCGTTGCCGCGTTGAAGCGCTGGTACAGCCCGCTGCTTCGACGCGCAGTTGCAACGCCGGTTCCCGTCATCGCAGTAGCGGTCGTGCTGTTCGCCACCGCCCTGCTCGGGTTCTTCCGCCTCGGCCAGGAGTTCATCCCCTCGCTCGACGAGAAGAACATCGCCATGCATGCGCTCAGGATTCCGAGCACGGCGCTGTCGCAGTCGCAGGCGATGCAGCTGTCGGTCGAAAAGGTGGTCAGCCGCTTTCCGCAGGTGTCGTTCGTCTTCTCCAAGACCGGCACCGCGGAGGTCGCGAGCGACCCAATGCCGCCGAACGCGTCCGACACCTTCATCATCCTCAAGCCGCGCACGCAGTGGCCGGATCCATCGTTGACCAAGGAGCAGCTGATCGAGGACATCTCGAAGGCGGTCGGCCGGCTGCCCGGCAATGTCTATGAATTCACCCAGCCGATCCAGATGCGCTTCAACGAACTGCTCGCCGGCGTTCGCGGCGACATCGCAGTCAAGCTGTTCGGCGACGAGTTCGAACCGATGCAGAAGGCCGCCAACCAGATCGCGGCCGCGCTGCGCGGCGTGCGCGGTGCGACCGACGTCAAGGTCGAGCAGGCGGGCGGCCTGCCCGTGCTCGAGATCAAGGTCGACAAGGCGGCGATTGCCCGGCGAGGCCTCAGCGTCGCCGAAGTCCAGGACGTGATCGGTGCCGCGGTCGGCGGCCAGGACGCCGGCGTCGTCTACGAAGGCGATCGCAGCTTCGACATCGTGGTGCGGTTGCCGGAGAGCGTGCGCTCCGATCTCGAGGCGTTGAGCAATCTGCCGGTCGCCTTGCCGAAGGCAACACCGAGTTCGCCGGTGCAGAGCCTGCCGCTCAACCGCGTCGCGCAATTCTCCTTCACCGAAGGGCCGAACCAGATCAGCCGCGAGAACGGCAAGCGCCGCATCGTGGTGACCGCCAATGTCCGCGGCCGCGATCTCGGCTCGGTGGTCGAGGAAGCGCAAGCCAAGGTCGCGCAATCGGTGGCGTTGCCGCCCGGCTACTGGATGACCTGGGGCGGCCAGTCCGAGAATCTCGCCGCGGCGCGCCAGCGCCTTGCCGTCGTGGTGCCGGCTTGTTTTGCGATGATCTTCCTGTTGCTGCTGGCGGCGATGGGCTCAGTGCGCGATGCGCTATTGGTGTTCAGCGCAGTGCCGCTGGCGCTCACCGGCGGCATCGCGGCGCTGTGGCTGCGCGGCATGCCGTTCTCGATCTCCGCGGCGGTCGGCTTCATCGCGCTGTCCGGCGTTGCGGTGCTGAACGGGCTCGTGATGCTGAGCTTCGTCAGGCAATTGCGCGAGCAAGGCGTGCCGATGCGGGAGGCCATCGAGCGAGGCGCCCTCACCCGCTTCCGGCCCGTCGTGATGACGGCGCTGGTGGCTTCGCTCGGTTTCGTGCCGATGGCATTCGCCACCGGCACCGGCGCCGAGGTGCAGAAGCCGCTCGCCACCGTCGTGATCGGCGGCCTGATCAGCGCGACCCTGCTAACGCTTGCCGTGCTGCCCGCGCTCTATGCACGGTACGGGCATGCCGGCAGCGCTGCGCGCAATGAGACATCAGCGATTCAGCCTGCGGAATGACCGCGCGCTGACCGGCAGTCCGCAGGAAAAAAACGGCAGTTACAGCGCCGAACCAGCGCTGTAACATTTCTGTCATATGGCAAAACTAAACGAAGGCAGCGGCGGGCTGCCGCAGGGCTTCATCAGGGGGAATAACAAAATGCGCCGTGCCATTACATTGTTGTCCGCGAGCATGATCGCGCTTTCGGCGGGCGCCGCCGCAGCGCAGAACGCAAAACCCCGTAACCTGATCCTGTTCGTTCCCGACGGCCTGCGCGGCGGCATCGTGACGCCGCAGACGGCGCCGGCGATGGCCGAGATCCGCGACAAGGGCGTCCACTTCAAGAACTCGCACTCGCTGTTTCCGACCTTCACGATGGCGAACAGCTCGGCGCTGTCGACCGGCCACTATCTCGGCGATACCGGCACCTTCTCCAACACGATCTTTACCGGTTACACCTCGGTGCCCGCCGGCGACACCGTGGTGCCGTTCATCGAGAACGACGCCGTGCTCGCCGACATCGACGATCACTTCAATGGCGACTACCTCAACGAGGAGACGCTGCTGAAGATGGCCCGCGGCCAGGGTTTTATCACCGCCGCCATCGGCAAGGTCGGCCCCACCCTGCTGTTCGACCACACCGATCGCGGCAAGAACACGATCGTGGTCGACGATTCCACCGGCGGCAAGACCGGCGTGCCGCTCTCCGACGAGATGAAGGACGCGCTGACCAAGGCCGGCCTGCCGCTGGCGACGCCGAGCCGCGGCGACAACGCCAAGGCGGGCGACGCAAAGACGCCGGGCACCACGGTCGCCAACGTCGCCCAACAGGCCTACATGGCCGATGTCGCGACCAAGGTCGTGCTGCCGATGTTCAAGGCACGCAACAAGCCGTTCGTGCTGGTGTTCTGGTCGCGCGATCCGGATGGCAGCCAGCACAACACCGGCGACAGCCTCAACACCATCACGCCCGGCATCAACGGCCCGACCTCGATGGCCGGCATCAAGAACGCCGACAACAACCTCGCCCAGCTCCGCAAGGCGCTCGACGAGCTCGGGCTGTCCGCCACCACCAACATCATGGTCTCCTCCGACCACGGCTTCTCGACGATCTCGAAGGAGAGCAAGACCAGCCCCTCGGCCAAGATCGCCTACGACGACACGCCGAAGGATTTCCTGCCGATGGGCTTCCTGGCGATCGACCTCGCCAAGGCGCTGAACCTGCCGCTGTTCGACCCCAACGACAAGAACGCCAAGGTCGCCGACAACGCCCATCCGAAGGCCGGCAACGGCGTGCTCGGCCAGGATCCGGCCAAGCCTGACGTCGTGGTCGCGACCAATGGCGGCTCGGACCTGATCTATCTGCCGAACCGCGACAAGAAGCTCGCCGACCGCGTGATCAAGGCGCTGCTCGAGCAGGACTATGTCAGCGGCCTGTTCGTCGACGACAAGCTCGGCACCTTCCCCGGCACGCTGCCGATGTCGAACCTCAATCTGAAGGGCAAGGCAGTGACGCCGAACCCGTCGATCGTGGTCAACTTCCGCTCCTGGTCGAGCGGCTGCGAGATCCCGACCAACTGCTCGGTGCAGATCGCCGACACCGTGCTGCGCCAGGGCCAGGGCATGCACGGCAGCTTCAGCCGCGGCGACACCTACAATTTCACCGCGGCGATCGGCCCCGACTTCAAGGCGGGCTATGTCGATCCGCTTCCGGTCAGCAATGCCGACGTCGGCATGACCGCGGCCCAGCTGCTCGGCCTGCGCACCCCGAACAATGGCGGCTTGATCGGCCGGGTGATGTCGGAAGCGCTGCCGAACGGCATCGTGCCGAAGATGGCCGAGGGCACCCTCGTGTCGAAGAAGCCGTCGGCCAACGGGCTACGCACCGTGCTGAAATTCCAGCGCGTGCTCTCGACCCGCTATTTCGACGTCGCCGGATTCCCGGGGCGCACGCTCGGGCTGGAGGAGACCGACGGCAAACAGAAAACGGCGGGGAAGTGATCCCCGCCGCTCTCGCCTGAAGCCTTTTCGTTCGGGATGATGCACGCATCATCCCCGGTGATCACATCACCTGGGATGAAGGTCACATCATCCCGATGTCGAACACGTTGGGCAGCTGGGTCGCGAGCGGCAGCGCGGCCGCGCCGACCAGCGTTGCCACCATTGCCGCGAGCGCACGACCGGTGCGGCGCTGACCGCGCATCCGGCCGGCGATCCACTCCAGAACCTTGGTGTCGATCTTCGTTCCTTGGGTCGGTGCCCAGCGATCGATCTCGGTGTCCGCCGACAGCGCCACCGTGCGCGGCGGCACCGGCAGACCAGACTCGGAAGCGGCGTGATGGGCGATCGCCTTGGCGAGCAGATCGTCGAACCGGCCGCCATCGCTGCGCTCGGCAGCGGCCTCGTTGATCGAAAACAGCGCCTCGATCTCGGCCCGGCTGACCGGCTGATGCTCGACCGCGGCCGCCGTCAGGATGCGCGCGCACCAGGCAGCGTCATCAGCATCGAGTGACCGGGAGAAATGGATACGGCCCTTGGTGGTCGGGCCTTCGCCGGTGATGACGCCGTCGCGCACGATGGTCAGCGCATGGGCGGCGGTCTTGCGGCAGGATGGGGACAACGCACCGCTGAGAGCCTCAGCGGTCTTGGTACTTGGGGTAGACATTGTGGGAGCTTTCAATTCCTATCTCAGGCCAGCTTTTCCATGCGGGCGTAAACGAGTGGTTAATGATTCGGAACTTGGGTTCCGAGATTTTTAGATGGTTGCTATTTGGTCGCTTTAAACGCTGTCACGGTTCAGTCCTATAGCAGCCAGGGCCGGCGTGATGACGGGGATAAGCGGCATTATCTGGGCATTTCCAAGCTTTTGTGCCGCAGCTGATATTTCGTCGCAGAGGTTTGGATCAAAACAAGTTGCTTGGAATTCCTCGCTCAAGGAGAAATGTTTCACCTTTTTTCAGAACCCGTTCACTTAAGCCTTTTCCAGTCCTATACTGGAACAGACCGCCTCAAATACAAATTTTGCTGCAACTTCAAAGAGATGAGGTAAAATCATGGCACTTCAGATTGGCGCCGTCGCACCCGACTTCGAAGCCGAGACCACCGAAGGAAAGATCAAGTTCCACGACTGGATCGGCAGCAGCTGGGCGCTTTTGTTCTCCCATCCCAAGGACTTCACCCCGGTCTGCACCACCGAGCTTGGCGCACTCGCCCGCCTGAAGCCGGAATTCGACAAGCGCGGCGTCAAGCTGATGGGCCTGTCGGTCGATCCGGTCGACCGCCACGCCAAATGGTCCGAGGACATCAAGGAGACCCAGGGCGCCGCGCCGAACTACCCGATGATCGGCGACACCGATTTCAACGTGTCGAAGCTCTACGACATGCTGCCGGCCTCGACCTCGGGCGATCCCCTCACCCGCACCGCCGCCGACAACCAGACCGTCCGCAACGTGTTCGTGATCGGACCGGACAAGAAGATCAAGCTCGTGATGGTCTATCCAATGACCACCGGCCGGAACTTCCAAGAGATCCTGCGCTCGATCGACTCGCTGCAGATGACCGCCAAGCATCGCGTCGCCACCCCTGCCGACTGGAAGCAGGGCGAGGACGTGATCATCGCGGGCTCGGTCAGCGACGACGAGGCCAAAACGATCTATCCGCAGGGCTGGAAGGCGCCGAAGCCCTACATCCGCATCGTGCCGCAGCCGAAGTAACTGACGGTACGTAGCGTCCGGGTGACCCGCGTACGGCCCGTTATCGTCTGGTTCCGCGACGATTTGCGGCTGTCGGATCACCCGGCCCTGCATGAGGCGGCCAGCCGCGGCGTGCCTGTGGTTGGCCTCTACGTCCGCGACGAAGCAAGCCCTGCCCTGAAACCTCCTGCCGCGCGCGCCCTCGGGGGCGCGACGCGCTGGTGGCTGGCGCAATCGCTGCGCGCGCTCGGCAAAAGCCTTGAGGCGATCGGTGGATCGCTGGTGCTGCGCACGGGACCAGCCGCTGCCGTGATCGCCACGCTGGCGCGCGGGACCAGTGCGCAGGCCGTGTTCTGGAACGACATCGCGCAGGCGCCGCATCAAGCTGTCGCTGAAGAGGTTAAATCCGCGCTCGCAAGTGACGGCATTGCTTCGCAGATTTTCTCCGGCGACCTCCTGGTCGAACCCAAGGCCATCCGCAACAAGGACAACCGCGGCCTGCGCGTGTTCACGCCGTTCTGGCGTCGCGTGCAAGGGCTCGGCGATCCGCCAAAACCCCTGCCGGCACCGAAGAAGCTCGCATCCATCGGCGGCGTCGCGAGCGAAGCTCCCGACGATTGGAAGCTTGAGCCGACGCGGCCGGATTGGGCCGGCGGCCTGCGCGTGAGCTGGACGCCGGGCGAAGACGGCGCGCAGGCGCGGCTGAAGGCGTTCCTCGATCGCGGCATCAGGGGCTACTCTGACGACCGCGATCGGCCGGACCACGACGGCACTTCGCACCTCTCGCCGCATCTGCGCTTCGGCGAAATCAACCCGCGGCAAGTCTGGTACGCGGTCCGCTTCACTGCCGCCGAGCATCCGCGCCTTGCCGGCGACATCGACAAATTCCTGAGCGAGCTCGGCTGGCGCGAATTCTGCCGCCATCTTTTGTTCGACGTTCCCGATCTGGCGGAGCGGAATTTGCAGGGGCAGTTCGACGCCTTTCCGTGGCAGCGTGAAGCGCGCGCATTGAAGGCCTGGCAGCGCGGCCTGACCGGCTATCCGATCGTCGATGCCGGCATGCGCGAGCTCTGGCACACCGGCGTGATGCACAACCGGGTGCGCATGGTGGTCGCCTCGTTCCTGGTCAAGCACCTGCTGATCGACTGGCGTGCGGGCGAACAATGGTTCTGGGACACGCTGGTCGACGCCGATGCCGGCTCCAACCCGGCGAACTGGCAATGGGTCGCCGGCTCCGGCGCCGACGCCGCGCCGTACTTCCGCGTGTTCAATCCGATCCTGCAGGGCGAGAAGTTCGATCCCGAGGGCGCCTACGTCCGGCGCTGGGTGCCGGAGCTGGCGCGGCTCTCCAACGATGTGATCCATCAGCCCTGGACCGCGACGCCGATCGAGCTCACCAGTGCCGGCATCGAGCTCGGCAAGAGCTACCCGCAGCCGATCGTCGATCACAAGCAGGGCCGCGAACGCGCGCTTGCGGCTTACACGAAGATCCGTGGCCAAGACTAAGCGCGGCGATTGACCAGCAGCACCGCGGCGGCGCAGGCGGCCATGCCGGCAATCGCGACAGTGTCGAGCTTCTCGCCGAACAGGACATAGGCCATCAGGGCGGTCGTTGCCGGCACCAGATAGAACAGGCTCGCGACCGAGGTCGCGGCATGGTGACGGATCAACCAGTACAACAGCCCGATCGAGCCGATCGATAGTGCGAACACCAGCCAGGCGATCGCCAGCACGAACTCGGTGGTCCAGTGCACGACATTGGTCTCGAACAGCCAGGCGCCGATGCCGAAGAAGATCGTCACCGCGACGTACTGCACCAGATTGCCGGCGCGCCAGTCGATCCGGTTGCAGTAGCGGCGCTGATAGAGCGTGCCCAGGGTGATGCTGATCAGCGAGACGCCGGAGGCTAGCCAGCCCCACCCGGCGTCGCCGGTCATCGGCCGCTCGTGCAGGATCAATACGACGCCGGCGAGGCCGAGCACCAGCCCGCCCCATTGCAGCGGCGTGACGCGCTCCCCGAGCCAGCGGTTGGCGATAGTCGAGGTCAGGATCGGTTGCAGCCCCGGGATCAACGCCGACAAGCCTGCGGGGATCGAATGCGCGATCGCGATCGCGGTGCCGCCGAGATAGAAACCGTGCACCAGGATGCCGGCCACCGCGCTGTGAAAGACGCCGGTCCGGTCCGGCCATTTCGGCCGCGCGACCGCGGCGATGATCGCCATCACCACCACCACGAACGCCATCCGGATCGCCAGATAGGTCTACGGCTCCGCATTGTTGATGACGTATTTGGTGCCGATGAATCCCGTGCTCCACAGCACGACAAAGATCGCCGGCGCCAGACGAGCGGCAGTTTCCTCGAAGCTCTTGTTCATTGCAGGCCGTCATTGCCTGAAGATGAAGCAGCCGGCAATCGCGAATTTCGGTGAGATTGCTAGCCGATGCTCCATCCGCGCTGTCGTCCCTGCGAAAGCAGGGACCCATACTCCGCGGCCGGTATTGTTGCAGGGGCTCGTTGTTCCAGCGTCGCTCACCAATAACTATTTGTGGCTATGGGTCCCTGCTTTCGCAGGGACGACACCGAGGATGGCTCTCGATTCAAGATGTCAAACAACCAGTGTCATCACCCGCAAAGCGGGTGATCCAGTATTCCAGAGGCAGCCGTTATTGGACCGATGGCCCGCGGCGTACTGGATCGCCCGGTCCCGGCTTCGACGAGGCCATGAGTCCCCGGCGCGCCGAAGCTTTAGCGGAGGCGGCAAGCCGGGCGAGGACAGGTGTGGTGGGGCCCACGTCAACTCGCGGGTTCGAGTAGCAAGCGGCCTTGGTCCGTCAACCGGTGAGACCCGCCTTGCGCAATCCGTCGAGGAAATGTTCGCGATCGGAGGGATTGCGATATCGGTCGGCCCTGGCCTGCGCGAGCTCGAGGGTTCTTGCGGGCACGGCGCGGCCATTCGCATTCAATTCGCGACATCGCTGGCTGACGAACGCGTCGGCCTCGGCCCGCGCCTCGTCGATCCGTCCGATCTGCGCATAGCAGGCGGCAAGGAGGCCGTGCGACCACCTGTCGAACGACCGCGCTTCCATCACCGCCTTGACCGCCTGCTCGTACTCGCGCCCCGAATAGAGGGCGAGCGCGTGATACCAATGGTACAAGTTGGGCGGAAACGGATTGAGCCGCTTGGCTGTCCCGATCCACGTCAGCGCCTCGCGCCAGCGTCCCCAATAGACCAGGATGTTGGCGAAGACCGCAGCGACGTCGGCATCGTTTGGATTGAGCGCAAGCGCGCGGCCAAAATGGATTTCGGCCTTGGCGTCATCCCTGCTCAGGAACAGCAGCTGAGCGAACACGCCATGCGACCAGGCGTCGCCATCCTCGATATCCAGCGCGGTCTCGATCTCGCTCCGCGCCTCCTCCAGTGTCGCGGTGGTGGGCGATTCGAGAAACACGTCACAGACGATGGTCCAGGCGATGTTGACGTGCGCGCGAGCATATTGCGGGTCGAGCGCGACGGCGCTTCGAAAATAGTCTCTGGCCTGCGCCATCGCCGTCACGGTCAGCTGACGCCATCGCTCATTGCCGAGCAGGACCAGATCGTAGGCGGTAATGCTGGAGGTCGGCTTGCGCCTTGCGATCTCGCGACCGGCGTCCTCCATCCGGCCCGGCAGCGCCGCGACGATCGCCCGGACAATCTCGTCCTGCAGAGCGAAGATGTCCTCGAGATCGCGGTCGTAGCGTTCGGTCCAGAGACTGTACCCGCTCGCGGCATCGAGCAGCTGGATGATCACCCGCATACGGCTGCCGATCGTGCGCACGCTCCCTTCGGCCACGTAGCGAACCCCGAGCTCGCGGCCGACCCGTTTGATCTCGGGTGTCTGCCCCTTGTAGGCGAAGCTGGAGTGGCGGGCGACGACGAGCAGTGACCTGAACCGCGACAGTTCGGCGATGATGTCTCCCGTGATCCCGTCGGAAAAATAGTCCTGCGCGGGATCGCCGCTCAGATTTGACAGCGGCAGCACCGCGAGCGACGGCTTGTCGGACAGCGCCGGCGCTGACGATACGGGCGAGCTCGGTTCGGACAGGCTCGCAACCGGGGGCCCGACATAGCGATAGCCTCGGCGCGGCAGCGTCTCGATCCAGCTCGCGCCGCCGTCGATGTCGGCAAAGGCCCGCCGCAGCGCGGCGATCTGCACCGTCAGATTGCTCTCCTCAACGGCAAGCCCCGGCCAGGCCGCCTCCATCAACGCAGCCTTGGAAACCGGCGATCCGGCCTGCTCGACAAGCAGCCGAAGCAGCACCACGGCGCGCCGTCCGAGCGCGACCGGTTCGGACTCCCGGAACAGCGTCTCGGCCCCTGCGTCGAGGCGGAAGGGACCGAACTGGTGGATCGTCGCCATGGCTCTGGAGACTACATTTTTTGCAACTTTTTCGGAACGGATTCAGGACCTCAGGAAAGCGGACGATCATGCTGCGGGCCGAGCAACATCGAGGACTGCACAATGCGCGATTCATCCCATGCGGTGGAGACGGACGAGCTGACGTCTCGTCCCGGTTCGAACGTGATGGCCGGTGCCCCGGACCGGGGGCACCGCGAGCTCGAAGCCGTCCGGGCGCTGGCCCCGCTGATCGCTGCGCAGCGCAACGCGTTCGACAGCGAACGGCGGCTGCCCGACGCGGTTTTCGCCGCGCTGGCCGATGCGGGCCTGTTCCGCCTGTGGCTGCCGCAAGCGCTCGGCGGGCCCGAGCTGTCTCCCTTCGCATTCGCGCGTGTCGTCGAAGCCGCCTCGGCGGTGGATGGCTCGGTCGGCTGGCTGGTCGGCAACGGCGCCGGCATGAGCCGGATCGGAGGTTACCTCGATCAGTCCATCGTGCGTGAGTGGTATGCCGACCCGCGTGCATTTGTCGCAAGCGCGACCGGAGCTGTGGGCACGGCGACCGCGGTTGCAGGCGGCTATCACCTGTCCGGGCGCTGGCCGTTCGGTAGCGGCTCGCATCACGCGACGCGCTTCATGGTGCTGGCAAGCGTGAAGCCCGACGATCCGGCTTCGCCGCTTCTCTGCTGCTATCCCGGGCGGGAGGATGTGACCATCCTCGACAATTGGCACGTGTCCGGACTGCGCGGCACCGGCAGCTGCGATTTCGAGGTACGGGATATTTTCGTGCCGGCCGCGCACGTCCATCCCTTTCTCGGACTGCGACCGACCCAACCCGGACTGCTCTATCGCATGCCGCCGTCATCGGTGTTCGCCTGGAGCATCAGCGGGGCGCCGCTCGGCATCGCGTCCGGCGCCATCACCTCGTTCGCGGAACTCGCCAAAGGCCGCGCCGGAAGCCGAGCCGCGCTCCGCGATCGCGAAATCGTTCAGGCGACGGTCGGGCGGACGCGCGCGATGCTTCGCGCCGCCCGCGCCTTTCTGATCGATGCCATGACCGAATTGATGGCCGCGACCGACATCGGCGGCCAACGGCTGGTGGAGGCGCGCGCGGACATTCGGCTCGCCAACGCACACGCGGCGGAGACTGCGACGTCCGTCACCGAGATGCTGGCTGCCAGCGCGGGCGCCGTCGCTATCTTCGAGACCTGCGCTCTGGAGCGTGCGGTCGGCGACGTGCGCGCCGCGGCGAAGCATATCGCGATGAGTCCGAACAATTACATCACCGCCGGCCGGCTGGCGCTTGGGCTCGATCCCGGCACGGCGAGGTTCTGAAAATACCGGCTACCAACGGAGCTGCCGATGTCAGTGATTTGCCGACCGGCCCGCGCAGCGGATCTGGAATTTGCCGACGCCCTCGTCGTCGCCAGCATCAACGATCTGACCGAACGGCACGGCTTCGGACCGATGGCGGCTTCGTCCCCGCCCAAATTCCAGCTGTTCTCCATGAAGGACGATCCCGACGGTCTCTGGGTGGCGGAGGAGAACGAGCGGATCCTCGGCTTTGCGTGGAGCTGGGTGTGCGGCGACATGTGGTTCCTGGCGCAGCTGTTCGTGTCGCCCGATCAGCAGGGGCGAAACATCGGCAACGAGCTGATCAAGCGGACCATCGCGCACGCCGAAAAATCGGGCGCGTCCAACCGCGTGCTCATCACCTTCAGCTTCAACACGGTATCGCAAGGGCTCTACATCCGTCACGGACTGCTTCCGCGATTTCCGATCTACAGTGTCGGTGCATCGCGCGAACAGTTGCTCGCTCACTTGCACGGTCCGCGATATACCGTCACGCCGCTCACGCTGGAGGCCGCGACCCTGCGCCGCCTCGCGCAAGCGGACGAGCGGATCCTCGGCGTCTCGCGCGAAAAGCATCATCGCTATCTGATTAGCGGCGGCGCCGCGACCGGGTTCAGTCTCCACGATGGAAACGATTGGATCGGCTACGCCTACGTGGATGCCGGTGGTCATATCGGACCGCTCGCAGTCACGGAGCCGCACGCCATGGCTCCCGCCCTGCGAACAGCGCTGTACCTGGCGGCCGAGAGCGGCGCGTCACGGGTATCGGCATTCCTGCCTGGCACAGGCAAGGCGGCGCTGGATACCGCGATGGCGCTGGGCATGCGAATCAAGTGTCCGATGCTGCTGATGTCGTCACAGGAGTTCGGCGATTGGGCCCAGTACCTACCGCGCAACCCGGGCTTCATGTGATCGGCGCGGGCCTCTATTCGACCGCCGCATAGCGCCGGTCGTCATCTGAGATGATACTTCCTGCCGTTCGTGTTCGGGTCGGTATTGTCGCTTGTCGAGAGCAGCAGCACGGGGCCGAAAAAGCTCTTGTTGTCCCGGAAGAGCTGGAATCGGCCGCCGCCCTTGGCGGCGATCTCCTCCAGGTCGCTGTTTGCCGGGCCGAGCAGCTTGTCATCTTCATAAAGCCGGGCAGCACCGAGCTCGCCGTCCAGAAATTTGACGGGAATTTGGTACGCATGCCCCTTCAAGAAATAAAAGGTACCGCGGAGCAGGTTCCTGTCGATCGGACTTGGAGGAAGCAGATAAAGGAACGCACTCGACGCCAAGGCAAAAAGCGTCGATCCGATCACAATGCCGGTATTGGCGGATATCCTCAACGACGTTTGTCCCAGGTTCTTGCTTGCGAGGCGTCTCTGTAGCGCGCGTCTTCTTCGCATACAACAGACGGGCATCCGCCAACCACGGTCACAGCCTGCGAGACCGCGGGACCGGCGCGGCAGAGGCGCGGATCCGGCCGCGGCATAACTCAGCTACTTTCGTGCAAGGCCACGGCTTGGCTTTCGCGGCGAGACGCATACGGCGCGCCTCCGATGATAGGAACGCCTGCCCGGCAGGGGCGTTTCCAAATCATCGGAGGCGCACCGCATGCGAGCCCAATGCGGGGTCATCGCGACGTCACACAGCGAGCTGGCGCGTCACCGAACCAGACCAACAATTCAGGATGAGCGCATGGTCGAAACCGGCAAGATCTTTCGTGTTCGCTGCGTCGACAACACCTTGCAGCGGGACACGCTCTCGCTCGGTCGTGTCTACGACGTGACGCAGGAAAACGAACGTGACGGCTATTACGAGCTCAGTGGACTGGGTCGCTTCAGCCGGTCGAGATTCGAGGTCGTGGACCAGCCGAACGCTGCCGAGACCCCTGGGAAGTCAGGATCGAAATAGCCCGGGAGGTCTGTGCCGGGCATCGTCACCCCAGCCGGAAGGCATGACCGGGCGTCTGAGGCGGCGCCTCGCGAACGCGTGATCGGGCGCCACCCCCGGTTGCCTTCATTTGGGCACCGATCGGGAACAGGCTTGCTGGGCGAGAAGCAAAGGCGGCCGCCGCAGGGGGTGCCTGCAATTGACCTATCGATCCCACAGCAGCTGGCAGGACGTCGATCTGCGTAATCTCGTCCGGATCATCTCGGCCTGCACGCTCGGTCTCTGGGCATTTGCGGCCGGCCTCCTGATCGGGACCTTCCTGCTTTGATAGTTGGTCCGGCGGACACGCCGCCAGCCCTACCCACCGCTCAGATGATGGGCGGCGACGAACAAAGCCAGCGCGCTCAGCACCAGCGCTGACGTAGCGCCGGCGACGCTGCGCGCAAGTTCAGCCTTCGAAAGATTGGATCTGGTTGCCATCACAACCTCCTGTGCGTGCGGGCCGAGGCCCGACCGCCTCGGCGGTGAGGCTCGCGCTCGGGCTCACTCCTGGGACCACAATCGCATCACGAGGATGAACGCATCATGAGTGAAACGAGCGGACGGTGCCCCGGTTCCAAAATCTGACCCGGGTGGATCGCTTTCGGAACCCGGGCGTTGACCGCATGCGGTAAACAGGCCGAGCCGCGCTGGAATTTGGCAACGGAGACGCGATGCTGATCCGCTGGGGGCGGCTTCAACCGACGATCTGGGCGGTCGTCATGCTGCTTGCGGCCGTCACCGCGGCCAACGCCGCCGGCGACGAGGCAGCGAAACCTTCCGAGTTCATCCTGCTCGCCCAGATCGCGCTGCTGATCGCGGTCGGACGCGGCCTCGGCGAGGTGATGCAGCGGATCGGCCAGCCCTCCGTGATCGGCGAACTTCTCGCAGGCCTGCTGCTCGGCCCGTCGCTGTTCGGCTGGCTGTGGCCGTCGGCGCACAGCGTCGTCTTTCCGCCGTCCGGCGAGCAGAAGGCGCTGATCGACGGCATCGCGCAGTTCGGCATCCTGCTGCTGTTGCTGCTGACCGGCATGGAGACCGACCTCAAGCTGGTGCGCAAGGTTGGCCGCGCCGCGACGACGATCTCGGTTGCGGGCATCGCGGTGCCGTTCGTCTGCGGCTTCACGCTCGGCGAATTCTTGCCCGACAGCCTGTTGCCGCATCCCGAAGCGCGGCTGATCGCATCGCTGTTCCTCGGCACCGCGCTGTCGATCTCTTCGGTGAAGATCGTCGCGGTCGTGGTGCGCGAAATGAACTTCATGCGCCGAGATGTCGGCCAGATCATCGTCGCCTCCGCGATCATTGACGACACCATCGGCTGGATCATCATCGCAGTGATCTTGAGCCTCGCCTCGCGCGGCACCCTGGATGTCCTCTCGGTCGCGCAGGCGCTGTTCGGCACGCTGGCTTTCCTCGTGGTCAGCTTCACGATCGGCCGCCGACTGGTGTTCCGGCTGATCCGCTGGGCCAACGACAATCTGGTCTCGTCGGCCGCTGTCATCACCGTAATCCTGCTGCTGATGAGCGTGATGGCTGGCATCACGCATCTGATCGGCGTGCATACCGTGCTCGGCGCCTTCATCGCCGGCGTGCTGGTCGGGGAATCCCCGATCCTGACCCGGCAGATCGACGAGCGGCTGCGCGGGCTGATCTCCAGCCTGTTCATGCCGGTATTCTTCGGCCTCGCTGGCCTTGCCGCCGACCTCACCGTGCTCAGGGATCCGCAACTCCTGCTGCTGACCGCGGCGCTGATCCTGATCGCGAGCATCGGCAAGTTCGGCGGCGCTTTCGTCGGCGGCGCGCTCGGCGGGCTGACGCGGCCGGAATCCTATGCGCTGGCGAGCGGCATGAACGCGCGCGGCTCGACCGAGGTGATCATCGCCACCATCGGCCTGTCGATGGGCGTGCTGAGCCAGACCATGTTCTCGATGATCGTGACCATGGCGATCCTGACCACGATGGCGATGCCGCCGATGCTGCGCAGCGCGCTGGCGCGGCTGCCGCTCGGCAAGGACGAGAAGGAACGGCTGGAGCGCGAGGAAGTCGAGCAGCGCGGCTTCGTCGCCAATCTCGAGCGACTGCTGCTCGCGGTCGACGAGAGCAACAACGCGAAATTCGCCGCCCATGTCGTTGGCCTGCTCGCCGGCGGGCGCGGCCTGCCCATCACGGTGCTGCATGTCGGCGCCAACGCCAAGCTGCAGGAGAAGAATCGCGCCGACGAGGAGAGTCCGGAGGCGGCGGTCATCAACGCCGCCAAGGCGAGTGCAAGGGCCAGCGCCGAGGCCGACGGCGGCGGCGACGACAATGTCGACGTCATCAGCCGCGCCCGCGAGGAGACGGCGGCGGAGGCGATCGCGGAGGAAGCCAGAAAGGGCTTCGACCTGCTCGTGGTCGGCATGGACAAGGTCGCCGGCCCCGATGGCTCCTTCGGCCGGCGGATCGACGAGCTGACCTCCGGCTTCGACGGTCCGCTGGCGATCGTGGCCGCCAAGGGTGTGCACGAGAAGGAGCCGACGGCGAATGCGCGGAAGATCCTGGTGCCGGTCTCGGGCAGCAACGTCTCGCGGCGCGGCGCCGAGGTCGCGATCGCCCTGGCCCGCCTCAGTGCCGAGCCGCTGCAGGTGGTCTACGTCTCGACCACGCGCGACAAGGGCGCTCGCCGCTCCAGCCCGAGCATGTCGCTGGCGCGGGAGGAAGCGATCCTGAAGGACATCGCGGCAACCGCGGCGCGCTATGACATCAATGTCGCGACGCGGCTGCGCGCCAGCACCGCACCGGAGGTCGCGATCCTGCAGGAAATCACGGCAAGCCGGGCCGATCTCGTCGTGGTCGGCGTCGACCGCATCCAGGGCGACAGCCTGAATTTCGGCAGCGTCGCGGCCGCCGTGCTCGGCAAGTCGAAAGCCTCGGTATTGCTGGTGTCGGATGGCGACGTCAGGCCGAAAACCTGACGGCAGGACCCAGGCGGGAACGGCTCGCGCCTACCACTCTTCCGGACAGGGATCGACGATCTTCCACAGATCGACCCCGTTTTTGATCTTCTTCATCTCGGTGGTGAGCCCGCCATTGCGGCGGATCCAGTCCTTCACCGTATCGGGGTAATAGGACATCAGATCCGAGGTGCCCTCGAGGCTGGTGACCTTGATGCCGAAGGTGAAGGCCTTGTCGTAATAGGCCTGATGGAAGCCGATGCTGGCCTTCGGCGTCACGCAGATCTTGTTCAGCGGCACGATGCCGAACACCAGCGTGCAGGCCGAGTTGCAGATGCCGTCGATCACGACGCGCTCGCGGCGGTCGCGGATCAACTTGTACTTGGCCTTGTACTCCTCGACATAGCCGCCATGGTCGCGCGTGATGTGCAGCACGGCCCGCGCTGGCGTGACCGCCAGGACCGACAGCAGCAAGGCGACAAGGGGCGTGATGCGCATGAAATGTTCTAAACCGAGGGAAAGGCGGCCCGGGCGGACCTGACCGCAAGACTCTGGCCGGACTGTGTTGGCAATCCGTTAAGCATCCGCAAAAAGGCAAAATTTGGCGCGCTGTGACTGATTTCCCGCAGCTTTTGGCCGGATTCCGGGTTAAATGAGTCGTTAGAGGACCTTGGAGCGGCCAGTGAAGCCGATTCCAGCGTGAATGCCCGGAGGCCGCCAATGACCAAGACCAAGCTTATCGCCGCCCTCGCCCTGACGATTTCCTTGACGGCTTCCTTGGCTGTCCCGGCCGCTGCGGCCGACCTGACGGCCACCCCGCACCACCGGCATCACCATCACCGGCACGCCTATTGGGGCCTGCCCTACCACATCAGCTATCTGCACAATTACGGCCCGGGCCCGGCGGCCGGCAGCTTCGCCTATTACGACGGCCCGTCGACCAACAAGTGCTACCAGAGCTCGGCGGCCTATATCGGCCAGGACCACCGCCGCCATCCCTGCTTCTGAAGGCTGGCGGGCCAACGGCCAGCGCCCGGCGCGGACACCGCCCGGTGCCGCGCGAGGCTGCTGGCCCTGTCAGCCCAAGTCTGATAATCGACCCCCGCGGCGCTCGTAGCTCAGCTGGATAGAGCATCGGATTTCGATTCCGAGGGTCGGGAGTTCGAATCTCTCCGAGCGCGCCAAGCCCGCATTTGCCGAGCTTCACTCGTCATCGCCAACCGTCGCCCGAAGCGCAATAAAGCCCTGTTTTCCAAAATATTTTTGCTTCGCGCGAGGTCGCTGGCCGCCGCTCGCCATCGCCGGCGTTCCGCCGCCAGAACGCCCCTTCAACTATCCCTCGATCTGAGTTAGAATCTCCGCTAGCTCGTCGAGCGCGTTGTCCGCGAGGGACAGGAGTTCGAATCTCCTATGCAGATTCCAACTGAAACGCCGGAGATCACCGCAAAGAACCACCTTGCTGTGGGGCCCGGCGAGTACCCGTGCGGCAACAACCTCTATCTGGTTGTCACCCCTAGCGGTGGTCGTCGCTGGGCGTTCCGCTATCAGCGCAACGGCATTGTCAAAAAGATGGGCTTCGGCTCGGCCAAGGCGGCAGGCCTCAAGCTTTCCGAGGCCAGGGACAAGGCGATCGATGCCCTGCGGCTTCTTGCCAAGGGAACTGATCCGAGAGAACAGCGCGACGACGAGAAGCGCCGCCAGCAAGGATCGCGCCTGTTCGGCGAATTCGCGGAGGAATGGCGGCAGACTTACGAGACCGGCCTGAAGCACAAGGCCGCGCGCAACAAGCTCAAGCGCATCGTGCAGGTTACCTGCCAACCTTTGCACAAGCTGCAACTCGACCAGATCGAGACCGAGCACGTCACCGCCGTTTTGCGGAAGGTCTGGCATCAGCGCGAGATCTCACGCGACGCACGCCAGCGGATCAAGAAGATTTTGGACGCAGCCATAGCGCTGAACCTGCGGCCAAAACACAACCCGGCGGACTGGGACAGCCGACTGAAGCCGATCATGCCGAAACAGCGAAAGCGGGGTACGGTCCGCGGGAGCCACAAGGCCATGGACTACCATGACCTCCCGGCGTTCATGCGAAAGCTCAGCACCAATCCAGATCAAAGCGCGCGGGCGCTTCAAGTCGCTATCCTCACATTGGCACGAACCAATGAGGTGCAGAGCATGCGCTGGTCGCAGCTCGATCTCGAAGGCGGACTCTGGAATCTCAACACGCTTGATACCAAGAATGAACGACCCAAACGCACGCCGCTACCCCGGCAGGCGCTGGCTTATCTGCGCGAGGCCCATGAGAGCCGCGTGAGTGACGAGTTCGTATTTCCGGGTCGCAGCCTACGGCAGCCGATCTCAAACATGACTATGCTCAAGCATTTGAAGCAGATCACCGGGGACAAAACACTGACCGTGCACGGTTTCCGGACCACATTTCGGACCTGGGCACAGGAAGAAACCGACTTCGAGGAAGAGATCGTCGAACATTGCCTGCATCACATCACCGGCGATGACGCTGAAAAGGCCTACAAGCGCGGCGAGGCGCTAAAAAAGCGACGTGTTGTGATGCAGGCGTTTGCTGACTACGCCACGCGACCACCGAAGAACAACGTCAATTCGATAAGGGCCGCCTAAGGGATGTGGGCCTTCCTGCGACATATTACGTTTCGGAGCGTCTCTGCCCTTCGGGTAGAAGGATCCTCTTCGACTGAAGGTTCGATCAGCCACATTTTGCTGTTTCAGAGCTTCGTTCAAGGAAGACGAACCACTTTGAGGTCCGGATTTGCCGCCAAAGCGGACATCGCCCAGCTGGCGGCCTAAAGGCCATTGCAAGGAATACTGTTTGCTGACGAGGTTCAACCGACAAGAACTCGCTCAAGCAACCAATACGTGCCGATCGCCGCGGCGGCGATTGAGGCAAGGCGCGGTGTCAGCTGCGCGCCCCACCCTTGCGACATCAGCGTCAGCAGCGGAAGCGCGATCACCACGAAGATAAGCTGGCCGATCTCGACGCCTGCGTTGAATCCGACCAATCCGCGGAGCATGGCTGCGCCCTTCAGTTCGAGCTCGCCAAGGGCAGAAGCAAACGCAAGTCCGTGCACGAGACCGAACCCAAAGCTCCACATCCACCGCCGCCGATCCGGCGCGGCCGCGAACAAGTTTTCCAGCGCAACCCAGATGATGGTTGCGGCGATAAGCGGTTCAATGATGCGTTCAGGGACCCTGACAAAACCCAGTGTTGCCAGCGTGAGTGTCACGCTGTGAGCGAGCGTGAAGGCGGTTACGATCTTCACCACAGACCAGAAACCGCGCGCGATGGCTAGTAGCGCAAGAAGAAAGAGCAAATGATCATAGCCGGTGAGAATGTGGGCGACGCCGAGCTTCACAAAATCCAGCCAGCCGGTCGCGACGGAGCGGTCGATGTCGACGACCGCCGTTCGCGATGCCTCGCCGAAGACAACCTGCCGCTCGCCGCTCGACGTGCGGATGTTGGCGAGATTCTGATAGTGTCCGCCAAGAAAAACGCCCCAGTCTTCTGTAACCGTGAGGCGGCCGTGCCCAGGGTCACAAGTGAAGCCGATCTCGATCGTCGCGCGGGTCTCGTTCGCGCCGGCGCCACCGATGCGCACCCGCCCTGCGCGGCAGCGCGTGCCGCCAAGATCGACCGTGACGCTCCTGCGCGCCGCTTCCGCTACTGCTTCTGCCGCCGAGCGATCGCCATTGGCGGCTGCGTTCAGCATGGAAGCCGACGCCTGTGGTATTTCAGGCAACGCGACAGAGAGCGCATAAGAGAGGCGGTCGCCCGACAACTCGATGCGGACCAATCCGGTGGTGGTGACATGGGCCGAGACATCGGCGCAGCAGGCGATTGCAAGCCAGAATGCAATCCATCGTGCGAGGTGCGCGCTCACGGCATCTTCCCCACCCGCTCCCACTCCTCGGCGACGAAGCCGGGCAGCAGCGCAATCTCACTGCTCCCCTCGCGCCTGACATAGTGCGACAGTCCGAGCACATTGGTCGCGCCGAAGGAGATGACGAAGGACGAAGCGCCGCTGCCGTTGACTACGACGCGCAACCGGGGCGGATTCAATCCGAATTGCGCGGGGTCGACGGCTGCAGTCTCGGTCGCGCTCAGTACACGCTCCGGTCCCGAATTGCGCAGCAATCTGAGCGCGCCGTCAAGCCGCGCCGCGAAGCCTGCCGTCGTCGCCCCCGCCGCCGCATGCCAACCATCCTCCGCGCGGACAAAATGCCAGCGCCCCTCATGTGTTTCCAATTCGACCTCGCGAACATCCTGAAGCCGGATCGTCATCAGGCCTTTCGGCACAAACGGCAGCAACCCCGAACCGCCGCGACCGCCGGTCAACGCAAGTGCCGCCAGAAAGACGATGGCGCCTAGAGCTGCAGCGCTCCAGATCAACCGGTTCATCGCCGCAACCACCACATCGCGCCGCCGGCAAAGGCGATCAGGCCCGGCATCAAAAGAACGGTGACGATGAAGATGCCGCGCATCTGCTCGCCCGTCAGCGAGACGGTCGGCAGCACTTCCACGGGCGGCTTCATGGTCGGCGCTCGCTCCTCATGCGTAAGCCAGGCGAGTGCGGCGAGCACGACGTCCGAGTTGGCCAGGTATGGAAAGAATGAGTTGGAGACGAAATCGGCGTCACCAGCCACGACCATGCGGAATGTCGAGGGGGCCGTTTCGTTCAATCGGCCTTCGGCGGCGACAGCGATAATCCTCGATGCGCGCGATGCGGACGCCGCGGTCGAGCCGTTATCCAAGCGGTCGGCGATGATGTAAGCCTCGGAGCTGCTGGCCGCCAGTGCCGTCAGCTTGAGGCCGGCCGTCGGTACTATTTCGAGTGGGCGTACCCCCGGATAGAACGACAGTGTCAAGCCGCGCGTGATCGGATGGACACCATAGTGTGACACGGCAATCATCTGTTCGTCGGTGAAATAGTGCTCCTTGGGATCGACGATCACGCCATTGCCAACCTTGAAGCCGGCAGAGGCGAGCAGCGCGGCAAGGCTGTTATCAAGCTCATAGTCGGGCTCGATCAGGAACATCGCCGAGCCGCCCCGCTCCAGATAGCGGCGCATCAGCTCGGTCTGGCCGGGAGAATAGCGGGTGCGCGGATTGGCTTCGACGACAGCGCCGCAATCGTCCGGGATCGGCTGGCCGGTCGCAAAGGAGATCTTGCGCGCGGCAAGGCCGAGCTTCTCGATCGCGCGTCGTAACCGGCCGATCCCGTGTTGCTCCATCTGCACGACCGCCAGCCCCGAAGCGTCGTGGCTATGGCTGTGAGCGCCTTCGAAATGCGTATGGAATTCGAAATTGTCGATGTCGTATTCGCCATTACCGGCGGCAAAGCAGATCACGACCTCGCGCTTGCGCAACAGACGCAGCACGCCGAGCGCGATCTCGCGATCGTCCGTCGTCACGACTTCGATGCGGCGATCGCCCGACCGCAGCACGGCCGAATTGTAGGTGCGTACGCCGAAACTGGAGGCGAGCGCCGGGTTCTGGTCGGCGTCGATCAGGCGGACACGAAAATTCCCGTTCTCTCGTTCGAGCTGCCGCAGCATGGCGCCAAGGGCGACCGCGCCGGGGTTCTGCTTCTGGTAGAAATAGGTAACGTCGATGGGTTCGGCGAGCCTGCGCACCACCTCGCCTGCCTCGGCGGAGGGCGTGAAGGCCTTCTCGCGCGTGAAATCGAGATGCGCGTCGTGACGGAACAGCGCCGCGTTGGCGAGGACCACGACGGCGACGGCGACGGCGACCACAAGGGCAGCTGAGACGGCACGGCTGGCATAGCCGAGCCGTACCGGCAGTCTCAAGCCCGCTGCAAACAATAGTGCAAGCGCGGCAACCACGCCCAAAAACCAGACGAGATTGATCGCCTCGGATGCCTGGATCATCGCTGGGCAAGCCCCCAGGTGGTCAGGAACAGCGCGAGCATGCTCGCCGTGATGAAATAGCCGATGTCCGACACGAACACCGAGCCTGACACCATCGGCTTGAAATGTCCGATCAGGGACAGGTTGAGGGCGAGGCTGTCGAAGGGCGGCGATAACAGATAGGACACGGAATCGGCGAACCAGAGCATCAGGAAGATGCCGATCGACAGCGCCGCCGCGACGACCTGATTTTCGGTGATACTCGACATCAGCAGGCCGACCGCAACCAGGAGCGAGGCATGCAGCGCGAGCGCCAGATAGCCGGCGTAGATTTGTCCCCAGTCGGGCTCGCCGTAACGATCGAGGATCACGGCATAAACGAGCGAGAGCGCAAAGATGCCGAGCACGAGCGTCAAGGTGGCGGCATATTTGGCGAGCACGATCGAAAGCTCCTGCACCGGCGCAGTCAGGAGCAGCTCGAGCGTCTCCGACCGCCGCTCCTCGGCAAAGCTGCGCATGGTCAGCACCGGCACCAGCAGGATCGAGAGCACATACATCTGGTGAAAGATGTACTGAAGGTTGGCCACCTTGGTCGCAAACAGCGTCAGGCTGAAGGTATAGCCGAGCACGAGTAGGAAAACCGCGGCCACTGTGTAGCCAATCGGCGACGTCAGCGTCGCGTTGAGCTCCTTGGCAAAGAGAATGCGCAGCGTTCTCATGTGAGCGACAAGAACCAGGCTTCGAGGTCGGCAGTATCTGCCATTGCACGGACGCCCAGGAGGCGCCCGTTGAGCAGCACCGCCACCCGGTCACAGGTCTTCTCGACTTCGCTGAGAATGTGGGAGCTTATCAGCACCGTGTGGCGCCCGGCGAGCGAGCGGATCAGCTGCCGCATCTCAATGATCTGGCGTGGATCAAGCCCATTGCTAGGCTCGTCGAGGATAAGGATGTCCGGATCGTGGACCAGCGCCTGGGCGAGCGCAGTCCGCTGCCGATAGCCCCTGGACAAGGCCCGTGTCGGCTTGTCGGCGACAGCGGACAGCGCGAGCCTATCGACGATGCGTTCGACGGCGCCTTTCACGTTCCGCTCGGGCACGCCGCGCAGCCGTGCCATGAAGGCCAGGAATTCTCTCACCCGCATCTGCCGGTACAGCGGCGCTGCTTCCGGCACATAGCCGATGCGCCGCCGCACCGCGAGTGAATCGCCGACGACATCGTGGCCTGCGACCATCAAGCGGCCGGCCGATGGCAGAAGATAGCCCGCAAGCAGCCGCATGAACGTGGTCTTGCCGGAGCCGTTCGGACCCAGCAAGCCGAACACTTCCCCGGCGTGAATGTCGAGCGTGAGCCCCTCCAGCGCCAATACCGGACCGTAGCGCTTGCTCACATTGGACGCAGAGATCGCTGGGGCGATACCCGTCTGGACCAACGCATCATTAGGCGCCGCGTCGATTGCCGAGATGGTCATGCAGCGTCCCGAACAGGCGAGTGCGTCCGCGGGAAAGGTGAGTCTACCGCCCCGCTCCGGGACTCGCCCTGAGGTCCGGCGCGGCCTCTCAAGGGAGCGCCCCGCGCCGGCTTAAGGCTCAATCATAGAACTCTGGCGCGTGCTTGGTGGCTTTGAAAACCTCCGGATCATGCCCGTAGAAGATCTGGGCATTGTTGGCGTCGCGAACCTGCCGAACGCGCTGGTAGCTGCGATAGGCATCGCTCGGATTGTAGGTGCCCGGAATCGGCGGGATCAGGTTCTTATCGAGGTTTTCTTTCAGATAAACCACGTCGCTGGTCAGAATAACCGTACCCGTCTTGGGCAATTTGACGGTTACGAACTGGCTGCCGGGGGTGTGCCCGGGAGCCCGCATCACGCGCACCGAACCGTCATCGAACAGATCGAGGTCGCCCTCGAGGCGGATGATGTTCATCTTCTTGGTGTCGGCGAAGTCGCCTGGAATATAATAGAGCGAGTAGCCGACATCCGGCCACCATGCGGCCTTCAGTTCATCGTTCTGGGCAACGAGGGTCGCATTCGGAAACTGACTGACATTGCCGCCATGGTCGAGATGCAGGTGACCGACCACGACATATTTGATGTCGTCAGTCTTCAGTCCGATCTTCTCGAGCTGTGCGGGAATGGCATCGTCCTTTGTCATCTTGAGACCGAACCCCTTGGCAAGCGGTCCCCACCAGCCTTCGGGATCGGTAATCGTCTTATCGTTGTTTCCGGTATCGATGATGACATTGCCCTTGGGATGCTTGAGCACATAGAAGCTCACGGGCGCCCAATCGATATTGCCTTGACCGCCCATCTGCAGGGCTGCCTTCGGGAAGCCTCCCAACGAACCCGACGTGAAGACGTATAGCTTGGGGCCTTCCTGCGCGGCGGCAGCGCTCGCAAGGCCGAGCGCGATAGCCAGACTCAATGCAATCTGCTTGATCGTCATGGCAGCTCCTCCTTAGCCTTCGCTTTACGGGCTGTTTTTGTTTTACTGGCTGTCTTTGCAGCCACGGCTGCCTCGCCTGGCGCGGCCGAGGCGGGTAGTCAGAGAGAATAGATTGGCCCCTTGCAAAAGCAAGTTGGCCTACCGGGCCTAGACGGGAAAGTTTTCCCCCCCCACGGGGCCAGGGTTGAAAGAACGATGCAGTTCATGCGGTTCGCAAACCCGCCCTGGCAAAGGGGGGCCCATGTTTTTCCTAGCCAGCCTCGGTATCAACACGCTGCACTGCACTCGTGGCATCTCGGATGCGGTAGAAGTCAGTCCACGTTCTTTCCGTCTTTGTTTTCCCGTCCACAGCCACGGCCTGGCCGCGATAGCCCAGCGCAATGGCACCGGGACCGGCGGCGCGTTCAGGCATGGGAATCCATGGCCCTTCAGACCTTGTCCGTCCGCCGCACCAGTTTCGCACCAGAACGACCGCATCAAATCGCAGCGGATGCGCTTGATCCCGGACGAAGATGTAACAAATTCAACGAACGCGTCCTTTATCCTTCCGCTCATAACGGTCTGGTTGCAGGTTCGAGTCCTGCCGGGCCCACCAATGAGATAAAGGGCTTGTAGCCAGTACATCGCGAACCAAAAGAGCGCCGCCACAGTTATCGCCACAGATACGTGCTGTGTCCGTTCCGCCGCCGTGCTGCGGTCGGACTACCGCCAAAGACCTAAATGACTATTTCTTGAGGCCTTTGGTGGGGTGGAGTAGAATCTGTGCATTGACGAAGTCCTTCTAAAAAATTGGATAACCGCATCGAATAGGCGTCTTTTGCATGCGCCGCGTGATCGACACCGCTCCAAGGGATGGAACATTCGTCATTCTTGAGGATGACGTAAGCGGACGCTTCGAATCTGCTCAATGGTCGGCTGAGGGGCGCGGGTGGGTTAGAAAAAATGGCGAGCCAAGCGAGATCACGCCGACGCATTGGCAAACAATGCATCTTCCAGAGGAAGGTGATGAATTTATTCTGCAAGATGAGTTTATTCCGCCAAAGGAAACTGGATCAATCGCCCCCCCGGCGTCGCCAGGGCCCCGCTCCTTTTGTTTCCCCTCGGGCCTGGCCGAACGCGCGAGGGTGACGGAATTAACTCGTCTGGTTACGAACGCGGACCCGGTCACTGGCGTCCTGGTTGAAGCGCGGGCTGCGCAGAGCAAACGGACCGCGCGGCGCGCCATCTCCTCGATCGCCGCGGTGATGGTCGGGGCGTCGCTCATCGGCTGGTATTTCCACGCCGAGTTCGTCGCCTATGTGACGCGATACGTTGATGAGCAGGATAACGTCAGGCCCAGCACAGCAGACGTGGAGGCCGTCGAGAAGGAGGCCCAGGTCCCAAGCCAAGACCAGCAAAAGGCCGATTCATCGGCGCGGGATCCGGCTCTTCATCAGCAAGCCGACCGGGCGATCGCACAGGCACCGCGGGATACTGCGCAGGGCAAACGGGCCGCGGAGGCAATGCAGCCGGAAGTGCAACAGTCTTCTGAAGGGGAGCGGCGCCGCGCAGAGGCCCTCGCAAATGAACTGGCGAGCGCGCAGCAGACCATTGAGATGCGGGCAGCTCAGGCGAACAAGGCCCGCGATCAGGCGGCGCAGCTCGGTCAGGCCGCGGAGAGCGGGATGGCGGAGCTACAACGGTCTCTGCGAAAGGAGTACGACAGGGCTGAGACGCTGACTGGCGAGCTTGCGATAGCGCGGCGCGACCTCGAGACCCAACTGGCGCTGTCAAGCAAGGCAGGTAACGAGACGGTGCAGGCGAAGAAGGCCGCCGAGAGCGCCATCGCGGAGCTGCGACAGTCTTTGAAGACGGAGCACGACAGGGCCGAGGCGCTGACTCGCGAGCTTGCGAGGGCACGGCGGGACCTCGAGACCCAGATGGCGCTGTCAAGCAAGGCCAGTGACGAAGCGGTGCAGGTGAAGAAGGGCGCCATGAGCGCGACGACAGAGCTGCGACGGTCTCTGAAGAAGGAGCGCGACCGGGCCGAGGCACCGGCACCGGGCCGCGACCCCGCGCTGACTCAAGCCGCAGAGGCGGCTGCGAAAGAGCAGCCAGCGGTCGCTGAGGCGCAAGGCGGTCCGGAAGTTGCCAGGTTGCTCGCGCGCGCCAGCGCTCTCCTCGTCCAGGGGGATATCGGTGCAGCTCGGATCGTGCTCGAATACGCTGTCGGGACAGGTAGCGCACAGGCAAGCTTTATGCTTGCGGAGACCTATGATCCCCTCGTTCTTTCCACGTGGAAGACCTATGGAACACGCGGCGATGTGACGAAGGCGCGCGAGCTATACGCAAAGGCGCTTGCCGGCGGCATCCAGCAGGCCAGGGATCGATTTGTCGCGTTGCAATAGCCCCCACGGAGAGCCTGGTCTAACCGCGAACACAGCAACCAGGATAAGCACTGCAAGCGTGATCCTCACAGCACAACGCCGCCCGCTCGGAATGCATGCGGACGGCGCTGGCCCTAGCTCCGGGGTTTGCAAAACCCTGATGGGTAAGGTTTGGCACAAAACGCGATGGGACGCGTCCAAAAGCGTGTTCCCGCTTCCGTACGACTACGGCTCGATGCGTCCGTTCCTTTAGGGCCGCTGGCACCTCAGGGCGTACGCTCATGAATAGGCTTGGATTGGCAACTGGCAAGGCGACCGCCACCCTGGCACTTGTCGTGAACCAGCACGGACGGCGTCGAGGGACAAGGCCTCGGGCGCACGCGAAACAATAGAATGCCGCGATCGCTGCAGGTGCGCCGCCGGACCACGGCGCTCGAGTTCGGCGACGCGCGGCTGTCCGCTATCCACCAAGACGGACAGTCCATCGCGCGCTGGTCTCGCCGCTTTTGCGCTTGACGGCGGTGAAGACATGGGTGCCGATCGGACGGTCGGTTTCCGCGATGGTGACGGACTCTCGTAGATCGGTTCGAAGCGCCCGCCACACATAGAGCCGCTGGGTCTTGCGGCTGATCAGCACCGAGATCGGCTCGAGCGCGCCATTGGCGCACCACCCAGACCGTTTTGACCTGTCGCGTGGTCTTGCCTCGTCTCCTGCCCCGACCGGCGAGTTGGAGCATGCCGGTTCGTGTTCCCGCTTAACTGTCCCGTTTAACGCTGCCACCGCTTGGGCTTTCCTTCCTATTGACGCCGTCGGGAGCCGAGGTGATAGGCTACCGGCATTTCAGGGCGGCCATTTTGAAATGCGCGATTTATTGGGAGTGAACCAGCTTCTGCTGGCGGTTTTGATCTTCGTGCCTTTCGAGCGACTGTTCGCTGCGAGGCCTCAGAAGATTTTCAGGCGTGGCCTGCTGACTGACATGGCTTTCCTGTTCATCAACGGGTGGCTGGTGCTAGCCGGCGTGATCGCCGTCACGACGGTGGCCATTCTGGTCAATCAGTCGGTCCTGCCTGCGGCGGTGACGCAGACGATCGGCAATCTTCCGTATCTGGTCCAGGTGCCCATCGTGATCCTGATCGCGGACCTCGGCATCTACTGGACGCACCGCATCCTGCACATCGTACCCGCCATGTGGCAGATCCATTCCGTTCATCATGCGGTCGAGGAGCTGGACTGGCTCGCTGCGATCCACCAGCACCCGCTCGACGTGATCTTCATGAAGGCCGGCGCGCTGTTTCCGCTCTACGCGCTCGGCTTCTCCACGGAAGCGATCGGCACTTACCTCCTCGTCTACTTCTGGCAGACCTGGCTGGTCCACGCCAACGTGCGCCTGAGCTACGGACCACTGCGCTACATCCTGGTGTCGCCGGAATTTCACCATTGGCACCACAGCAGCGAAGCCGAAGCCAGGGACAAGAACTTCGCTGGATTCATCTCGTTCTACGACGTGCTGTTCGGGAGCGCCTACCTGCCGAAGGCAAGGAAGGCGACGACGTTCGGCGTCGATCATCCAATGCCCACCAAATATCTGGCGCTCCTCGCCTACCCGTTCATCGCGTGGGCCTCGAAGCGAAAGCGCAACGATCCCCCAGCCATCCAACCTCAGTTGTCGAACGGCGGCGAGCCCGCGCAGCCGCGCCACAGCGCGCCGCTGAGCTAGGCCCGCACGCCCTTCGCGCCGAACCAGCGCCGGCAGGCGCGGCTGAAGCTCGTCGCATCGGTGTAGCCGAGCGCAGCCGCCATCTCGTCGCGCGACTGCGTGCCCTCCGCGAGCATGGTCCGCGCGCGCTCGCGCAGCACGCCATCGAGCAGCGGGCGGAAGGCGCAGCCCGCCTCTGCCAGCCGCCGCACCAGCGTCCTCCGCGAGGTGCCGACGAGGCGCGCGGCCTCCTCCTCGGCTAAACGATGCGGCAGCCGCGCCGCGATCAGGCTCTCGACCATCCGCGCCAGCGCCGCAGTGTCCGAGCGCGGCCTCTCGACTGCCTCCAGGGCTTCGATCGCCTTGGCGTGCAATTCCGGATCGGCAAATGGCGAAGGCCGCGCGCACAACTTGTTCGGCACGTCGAAGATGAAGGCGGCCGCGTTGAACTTCACGGCGCAGGAATAATGCTGCATGAGCCGCTCCGCGCCCGCAGGCGGCTGCCAGGGAAATTTCAGCGTCGCCTCCCCGATCGCATCCTCGAGCAGCTGCTCATACGCGGCGTGGATGTTGAGACTGACCGCCAGCGCCACGGCGCGCCACAACGCGCCCTCCATGGGGACCGCCGGAGCGATTTCAATCTGGATCGAGCGCACGGTCTTGCGCAGCCGGTTGCGGATGAAGGGCGCGCGAGTCGACCCGAAGCGCGCACCGATGTTCAACGCATCGGCGATGGTCGGCGCCGTCCTGGTCGCGACATCGAGCGCCCCTTGCAGCGATGTCGACCAGACCGCCGCGGCCGACAACGGCCACAGCTCGCCATGCGCCCGGGTGATGTTGGCGGCCAACATCACCAGCGCGGAGACCGGCATGTGAGCGCCCGGCTGGTCGAGCAGCTCCTGTTCGACGCCGGTGCCCCTGAGCAGTTCGTTGCGCTCGCCCCGTGTCTTGCCGAACGCCCGCACCAGCGCCCGCGCGTAGCTCGCGGACACCGGCACCCGAAGGGCATCCGCCTCCGATCCCTGCATTGCGTCGGCGCCCTCCCTCGCTAGCATCCAGCCGAATGGTTTGGCGCAAAATGCCACAAAATTGGCCTGTTGGGAACTGGCGGCGCAGGCCCGCCTCGCGGCATCCTTGGTGAAACAACGGCGAATGCCGCCTCGAAAGAGCAGCTGGAGGGAATGCGATGATCTTCACGGGCACCAACGCCGCTGGCGAAACCATCACCTACAAGGACGGCAAGCGCTATCTCTGGATGCTCTCGTTCATCCCGCCGCTGATCCCGCTTTTGTCCTATTGGCTCTTCCTGCGGACGCACAATCCGCTGGTGACGCTGATCCCCTTTGTCTTCATCTTCATCCTGATCCCGCTGCTCGATGTCCTCTTCGGTGAAGACACCCACAATCCGCCGGCGGAGGTGGTCGCCGCGATGGAGGCCGATCCGTATTACCTGCGGCTTGCGCGCATCACCGTGGCGTTTCCCTGGATCAACTACGTCGCGCTGATCGCCTTCTTCGGGACGCAAGAGCTGCCGTGGTGGTCCTATGTCGCGCTGCTGCTCGGCGTCGGCACCATCAATGGCGGCGCGCTGTTGATCGGGCACGAGCTCGGCCACAAGTCTGATCGGCTCAACATCTTCTTCGGCATGCTTGCCAATTGCGCGGTGGGTTACGCCCATTTCCGCGTCGAGCACAATCGCGGCCATCACACCTGGGTCGCAACTCCTGAAGACCCCGCCAGCGCGCGGTTCGGTGAATCGATCTATGCGTTCGCAACGCGCGAACTGCCGGGCGCCTTCAAGCGCGGCTGGCGCAATGAGGCCGAACGGCTGACCCGGCGCGGCGAGCCGGTCTGGTCGGTCAACAACGAGATCCTGCAGGGCTTTGCACTGACGCTGGTCGTCGCGGCCATCCTGATTGCGGCGTTCGGCTGGAAGGTCGCGCCGTTCATCGTCGCGCATCATTTCCTCGGCTGGTACGCGCTGACCCAGGCCAATTATGTCGAGCACTACGGCCTGTTGCGCGAAAAACTGCCGAACGGCCGCTACCAGGCGGTCGAGCCGCGCCACTCCTGGAACACCAACCACATCGTCTCGAACCTGATGACGTTCCACCTGCAGCGTCACTCGGATCACCACGCCAACCCGATGCGCCCCTACCAGTCGCTGCGCGATTTCGATGACATCCCGCGGCTGCCGAACGGCTACACCGGCATGTTCGGGCTGGCCGCGATCCCGCCGCTCTGGTTCCGCGTGATGGACCCGAAGACACTGGCCTGGGCCGGCGGCGACAAGAGCAAGCTGAACCTGGGCGAGCGACCGGTGGATGCGTGATCGCGACAAGCGCCGGCGTCCGTCCCTACGCCTGCGCTGACCGCCGCTTCATCGCGCCGATGCCGAGGAACGAGCCGTTGACGGACGGATACTGGTTGGTGAATTCGAACGCATCGAAGCTCGGTGCTTCGAATTCCCTGAGCGCCTTCCAGAGCCATGTCGTATCCGGACAGGCCCGGGAGTGGATGTCGTGATGCACGATGATGCTGGCGTGGGCGCGCACCAGCAGGTGATCCTGCATCGCACCGCGCAGGCTGTGATCGCCGTCGATGAAGACGAAGTCGGGCTTCAGCCGGTCGACATGCGCGGCGACCAGCGGCGAGGTTGAAAACGCCTGCATGTAGATCGGCTCGATGCGCGCCTGCTCCTGCAGCAGTTCGAAATAGGTCGCGATGAACGGCGTCGGCGCGATCGGATCGAGTGCAATCACCCTCTTGAGGTCGGCGCCGCTGGTCCTGAGCCACTCCGCGACTAGGATGAACATGCCGCCCCAGCGGCAGCCGATTTCCATGTACGAGGTGATGCCGGCCGCGTTGCGCGCAAGCCAGGCGAGATAGGGCGCGAGCTGGTTCGGATACTGCCAAAGGTGCAGGCCCTTGCCAAAGCTCGGCGCAAGCTCCGGCGGCTGCTCGTGCAGCAGCTCGTCATTGAGTCCCAGCGCCGGGATGAACTCCCGTTCGAGGAAGTCCACATCGACCCGCTGGGCCGGGGTCAACGCGGCGATGGTGTCGATCGCTTCACGGACGAAGGGCGCAAGATCGGCGAAACGCTGGTATCGATCGTCTGGAGCCTGCTGGGCGTTGAGCATCGATGCGATCGGGCCGGACGGGTTGGACACGCCGGAGACCTGCCGGCTGTCAGCGTCCCCGATGCTTCAACGGCGCAAGCGGCCGTCTCGGGCGCTAAATCTTGCTTTCCGTGGCAGCTGCCGTGTCTGCCCGCCGGGCTGCCGCGCAGCCCTCACCCGCTCGGGATCTTCCGGCGCACCGCCTCCACGCCGGCATCGGTGACGCGATATCGCCGCCCCAGTTCCGGAACGATCCAGCCCTTGTCGATCATTCCGGCAATGGTGCTCGGGCCGACGCCCGCGGGAAACGAGCGGCGGGTTCGGATCGCGTCGATCGCTACTCTTTCGAGATGGGTGGCGACATGCGACGGGCGCGCGCGAAACGCCTTCGCCATGATGAGCACCGACAGGACCTCGGCGCGCCGCCGCACCGCCGAAGCGCTGCGGGTCAGTTCGTTGCTGATCTCGAGAGCGTTCTTGCCGGCCCTGGCGAGTTCTCTGAGCTTCTCGTCCTCGTCAGAGCTCCAGCGCCGCACGATCCCCATCTGCCCCTCACCGCCTGGATACCCATCTCGAACGATGCATACGCAGGCGGCTCTGATTTGCCATGTGACTTTCGGCACCTCTTGACGTGACGTCGGAGACTGTCGCCGTCAGGAAGGCCGATTGCGGTGCTGTCCGATGCGGCACTCAGAGCATGGTCCGATTGAATCGGATCATGCTCTCAATCCCCTGGTCTGGTCGCATTCTCCTTGCGCGAACCGGCACCCCGCTTCGCTCGGAAACGCGCTTCAGTGCTTGCTCGGTTCAAGCATGATGAGCACGCCGGTCGGCTCGGGCTCGTGCGGCCGCAGCGACGTCAGCTCCGGATCGCTCCATTCGGCAAGGCTCACCACCTCGCCGGTCTGTCCCGGCATGTCGGAGCTCTGCGCGGGTTCGAGGACCTTGAGTCCGCTGGTATCGACGAAGAATGTGTGCTCGCCAAACACGCTGTTCAGTTGCGCCACCGCCGGATGGTCGTCCGGAAGCACCTGGGCGTTCATTTGCGACATGGTCTGCTTGACTTGCGTGGAATTAAGCTTCATCCGCTGCTCCTTCTCGTTGGTTCCGGCCGTGACTGCTTCCCTGGCTGGTTCCTCCCCGCCCGCACCCCTCGCCGGGGGCTTCAAAGTCTCGAACCGATCAGTCAACGAAACGTTCCGCGCGCGCGACGCATTGACCGCCCGCGCGCGGGTTCCACATCCACATCTCTGTGAAGCAGCAGCGCGGCGTCACGCGCACCCGCTCATGATGCGGCGGAGGGCTTCTTCTTCCTGGCGAGCCCTTCCAGATGCACGCGGCGCGCGGCGGATTTACGCACGCGCTCCTTGGTGCGGCAGGCGCGACAACGCACGGCCTTGGTGAACACGTCGCCCTTCGCGGTCTCGTACCACCATTTCTGCTGCAACGGCGTCCAGACCTCGGCAACGCCGCAATCCTTGCAGACGAAAGGCTCGGGCCGATAGGTTCCGCGTTCGACGAAATCAGGAATCGAATAGCTGTTCGAGGGCGCAAGCTGGCTCGTCACCACCGGAACCTCGTCGCGCGCCAGCGCGATCTTGTAGTCACGAAGGCGCCTGCGTTCGGCGGCGCGTTGTGCCAGCGTGTGGTGCCATGCCGCGGCCTTGCGCTGCTTGGCCTCGATCTCTCCACGCGTCTGCTTGCTGCGTTTCACGTCCGCGTATCCGCCCTGCACCCCATCGGCGAACTTGCTGCCCGGCCTTATCAAGGACGACGTCATTGATGCGCTGCAGTTCGGCCGCAGGCTCGCCATACTAGCCGCGGCATTGCGCGACGACCAGATCGACGATCGGTGCGGCGCCTATGTCCGCGCCCGCTCAACGGGGCGCATGTGGATCAGCGCATCGAGCACGAGGACGAGCACGGGGCGCCGCTCGTCGTTGACGAGCTCGGTCTTGAAGATCACGACGGCGTCGCGCCGCTCCGGTCTGATCGTGATCTTCTGGATCTGGGATTGGCCTGTCAGCGTCGTTCCCGGGCGGACCGGGCTCGGCAGACGGATCTCGAAGCTTCGCCCGACAATGCCCGCCACCTTGCTCCAGATCGCCTCCACGACGAGCCGCTGATAGATCGCAATGGTGTTGAAGCCGCTTGCGATCAGCCCGCCGAACGGGCCCGCCGCAGCGGCGACGGGATCGGTATGGATCGGCACCGGATCATACTTCCCGGCGAACTCCAAGATCTCGGCCTCGCCGATCGTGTAAATCCCGAGCTTGAATGTCTGGCCCTCGGTGAGATCTTCCGCATACAGCATCGCGCGCCTCCGTCTGTCGCATGACGATAGCCGAACGCTGCGGGCTTTCCATTACCTCTGAGGTCATGAACTTCGTGCACGGCACGCGAGCGGCACCGGCCGCTCGCGTCTCGCCGCGGGCGTCCCGCGCTATTGCAGCCGGGCCGCCCTCGCCTTGGCGGCCTTCACGGTGTTCTCCATCAGGCAGGCGATCGTCATCGGTCCGACGCCGCGCGGCACCGGCGTGATCGCGCCCGCAACCTGCATCGCCTCGTCGAAGGAGACATCGCCACATACCGCGTAGCCGCCGTCCGGCTTCTCGACACGCGTGGTGCCGACGTCGATCACGATCGCCTGCGGCTTGATCCAGTCGCCGCGCACGAGCCCAGCCTTGCCCACCGCGCTGACCAGGATATCGGCCTGACGGCAGATGTTGCTGATGCCGCGGGTGTGGATGTGGGTCTGCGTCACGGTCGCCTGCTCCCGCAACAGCAGCGCGGCCATCGGCTTGCCGACGATGTTGGAGCTGCCGATCACCACGGCATGCGCGCCGGTGAGATCCGATCGGATCGACTTGATCAGCCTGAGACAGCCGAGCGGCGTGCACGGCACCAAAGCATCGTCGCCGTGAAACAGCCGGCCGGCGTTGAGCGCGTGCAGACCATCGACATCCTTCGCCGGGTCGACCGCCGCCATCACGCGCAGAGCGTCGATATGCGCCGGCAGCGGCAGCTGGATCAGGATGCCGTCGATATCGTCGCGCGCGTTGAGCGCCGCGATCCTGGCAAGCAGGTCGGCCTCGCTGGCGTCATCCGGCAGGCGCTCGACCTCGCCGCGCAGGCCAAGCCGCTCCGCCATCCGGACCTTGCTCTGCACATAGATCTGGCTGGCCGGATCGTCACCAACCAGCACGACCGTAAGCCCGGGCGCGCGGGGCAGCCGGTCCAGTTCACTTGCAACCTTGTCGATGACAATTTGGGCATGTGCATGCCCATCAAGAATGTTCGCCGTCATGGCACCTCCGTTTCGAAGCGGTGCCCAGGCGCGCGGCGTTCAGTCTCTGCGCTCCCCGATGGTGGTCCATCCAAGCGCCAGTCGCGCAGATGGCGTCGTGATAGCCGGTGGGCCCGGCAAAGGCAAATCACGCTCGGTTGCGGTCGGACCGGCCACGAATTGCCCCTGTTTTTGCCGGTGGATCGGTGCCGGATGGGTCGTCTCTGGGGGTAGGATTCGGGCAGAACTTGCGATAAGCCTCGGCGCTTGCCGGGCTTTTCCGATCCCCGGCGCCATCCTTCCGGTCATCACGCCATTTCGGACATTTTCAACATGAGACATATCATCCTCGCGTTGGCGCTCCTCTGCCCGGCTGCCGCGCTTGCCCAAGGCACCGCTCCAGCCACCACGCCACCGCCCGCGGCCGATAAGCCGGCGGCGGCCTCGCAGCCGATGGTCGGCGACAAGCCGCTGGTCCAGGTCGGCAAGAAGTCGGCGGCCAAGAAGGGCGAGAAGGCTGCCGCGCCCGGCAAGCCGCAATCGGTCGCGCAGAAGCTCCAGGCCTGTCAGGACATCGACGACGCCACCAAGGAACGGCTGATGTGCTACGACGAGATCTTCAAGCCGCAGCCGAAGCCGAAGGCCGCCCCTGCCAAGGGCGTCAACGAATGCCGGTTCGTGAAGGAAGAGGACGAGCGGCTGACCTGCTACAACGGCTTCGCCGACAAGATTCCGCGCCTGCCGCGCTAACCGGCGTGAACGGCCCGGAGGGCTAGTTGCGTCCGGTTGCCGCCTGATCTCGCGGACATGAAAATGCCGCCGCAAGCATTTGCGGCGGCGTATCGGTTGCCGGCTGCGGCGCGACCCTGCCTACCAGGTGCCGAAACCGCCGAAGAAGCCCATGCGCGGTTGCTGCTGCGCGACGCGGTAGGGCTGATACATGCCGGGCTGCGCCAGCCGCATCGGCTGCTGGGGATGGGCATGGTAACGCGCAACCTTGTGCTTCTTCGGTGCCTGCGGCTGGGCCTGGGCCGGCTGGTCGGCCGGTTTCGCCTCGGCCACGGCCTTCTGCGCGTCGGCCTTCTCGGGGATGAACTGGGCAAACGTGTTGCGGACACGGGCCTGTGCCGATGCGTCGCCCGTTGCCGGCGGGACGGCCGCGGCAACCGCGTTCACCTGCGCCGGAACGATGATCGGCTGGCTGGTATCGTATACCACCCGCTCCGGCAATTTCTGCGTCGACCTGATGCGGACCATCGTCTTGTCGACGCCTGGCGACGAGATGGTCTGGCTTTGGCCGGGAACCACGGCCTCCTGCGGCACGATGGCATTGACGACGAAGAGCAGCGCGAGCAGCACTCCACCAACGTACAGGAAATAACGCGCCACAGGCATTTGGTAGCTCCCCCCGCGCCACGGGCGCGGTTCATCTTGGCGCGACGACATCAGTCATCGCGCAGCGAATTCATCGTCTGCGCATGATCGCCCGGACAGTCGCCATCCCGCGCTTCCGGGTCGTTCTCCAACGGTCGGCTTATTAGTTAGTTCCTGCCTGGCCGTTACGGTTCACCCGGCAAGTCAATTCCCGCTCACTTTTTCGAGATGCAGGGTTTAGGCGCGGCTGGCGGTCACGACCGAGCATTTCGCCTTGTTTGCGTTAACATTTACGAAGCCGATTAACATCTCCGAGTAGGTCTTGCGGCTCTTCATGGCAATGGTGTCCGGGATCAGCCGCTTGCGCTCGGTTATCGGGCTGCCGTCGCGGCGGATGAAGGCGCAGGCGATCTCGATATCCTTGACCGGGAAATCATTGGCGTTGCGCAGCGTCAGGGTGACCAGCATCTTGGATCCGAGACCGCCGCGGCGCCACGATTGCGAGGCGATCCGCACCCGGTCCAACGGTGATCGTTCGGCACCCGGCTGGGACAACCTGGCCTCCTCGGCCGGCTGCGGGGTGGCGGCCACGCCGACCGTGGCCGGCTCGTCCGCCGGTGCGGCCAGCGCCTCCCTTGCGGTCTGGGCAGGCTGCACCCCGGTCGGAACATCCTGCGCGGTACGGATGACGGTCGAAGACACCGGCCAGACATCCTGGTCTCCTGCGTCGCTCGGCTCGGGGAGCATGAACCAGGCGGCGATCCCGGCGATTGCGATCAACGACAGCAGCAGGCTGGCGTAGAAGCCGCCGTCACCGAGACGTCCGGCGGCAACATTTCGAAACGACGCCAAGCCGATCCGCATCGTCGTGCCCTCACCCTCGACGCCCGACCAGACCCCCGCCAGCACAGAGGCCGCAGCCATCGCCGCATGCGGCATCCGGGACGGCCGCAGGCCGAGCGGCCACGCGAGAACAATCGCCATCGGCCCGAATGGTTGCACTCCGGGACGACAATCTTGCGACGTGCAGCACGGGATGGCATCACAGCTGGCCGATCGCTAGATTTGCACCGCCCGAGAGCGAGTGCCGCGCGCCGACGCGGCGCGAGAACAACAAGGAGATCGCAATGCCTGTCGTCACCTGGGACCACGTCCATCTGCGCAGTCCTGATCCCGAGGCCACCGCGACCTGGCTGCGCGACATCCTTGGCGGCGAGATCATCCGCGGCCCAGGCCGCATCGACGTCCAGCTCGGCGGCGCCAAGGTTTTCATCGCGGAGGTGACGCAAGGCGACGGCGTCAACGCCCCGCCGGTGACGCCCTATCAGGGGCTCGATCATTTCGGGCTGACGGTGAAGGACATCGACGCGGTCGCGGCCGAGATCAAGGCCAAGGGCGTCGAGTTCACCAAGGAGCCGACCACGATCCGCCCGGGCGTGCGGATCTGCTTCATCCGCGGCCCGCAGGGCATCTCGATCGAATTGCTCGAGCGCGACAAGAAGTACGTGTGAGCGACGACTGCCGCGCTACGTCATGCTGCCGGGCATGAAGCAGCGGATCGTGACGCCCATGTAGCTCTTGATTGGCCAGACCATCGCGCGGCCGGCCCGGTTGGGCTCGGTGACCACGGCCTCGTCGGGGACGTCGATCCAGGTCCCCTCGAGGCGCACACGGTAGTGCCCGTCCTTCGATTCCCAATCGACATCGCTGACCGCAGTACCGTCGGCATCGGAGCAGCACGGCCCCTTGCCGCTGCGCAGACCGTCGAACCACTCCTTCAGCGGCGAATTGGCATAGCGGCCGTCGGGATCGCGCGCCTGCGCAAGCTGCGCGGCCGCCACCGACAAGAGCACGACGAGACCGAGCGGCAGGTACACCCGCATCCGGCCCCTGCCACGGCCGGCAAAGGTTTCGGAATCGTCGTCGGGGCCCGCCAAGCGGCCGCCAGCTTCCATCCTGTCTGTCATGTGTGTTGCTCCAGCACTTACCGGCCAGTGCAACCAGAGCTATGCATTTCGCGGGCCAGTTCGAGTCGCGCGCACGGTCCGCTGTCATCGCGCCGTCACACCGCCTGGCAGGAACCGAGGGTTCACGGCCACTCCGGACACCCGGAATCAACCTGCCGCATTGCACGAGGTTGCTCGCTTTGGCATAAAAAACCAATCCGGATTGCTGCGGGCGTGGCAGCCGGTCAATGGGACGTTATGAAGAACGGGCTGTACTCAATCCACGTCACCCTGCTGGACGGACGCGTCGGCAAGGGCAGCGGAGTGATTCTCTTCCGCGACGGACAAATTCTCGGCGGCGATGCCTATCTCTATTACACCGGCAGCTACACGGTGAAGGGCGACGCGTTCAAGGGCGAGGTCCTTGTGCAACGCCACACCACGCCGCGCGATACCGACAACCCGCTGTTCGGCGGGCCCGCGCCGGTTGGCATCGGTGTTTCCGGCACCTTCACCGACACCCGCGGCACCATGAGTGGAACCGCGCTGGTCGGCAAGGCGAGCTTGATCTTCGGCGCCACGCTGCACAAGCTCGCGGATATCAATTAGCACACGATAAGATTGCGCTTGAATCGTGTTTGAGCGCTTTTCGGACCGTCATCCTGAGGTGCGAGCGCAGCGAGCCTCGAAGGATCGACGGCCACCAGCCGGGCCGTGCACCCTTCGAGACGCGGCTTCGCCGCTCCTCCAGCGACAAAGGCGAAGCCTTTGCGCGGGGATGACGGTGCTGGCACATGTTTCTGCCGTTCTCCCTATTCACGTCGCGCCATGCGCGTCGACATAGAGCGCGTAGATCGAATGGCAGGACGCCATGTAGAGGCGGTTGTTCTTGGGTCCGCCGAAGGTCAGGTTCTCGCAGCGCTCCGGCAGGCGGATGAAGCCGAGCGGCTTCCCCTGCGGGCTGAACACCATCACCCCGTCGAGATCCTCAGGTCTGCCCTTGAGCTGATAGACCTTGCGGCCGTTGACATCCACAGGCTCCGATTGCAGCGCGCCGTTGCTGCCCCAGCCGCACCACAGATTGCCGTCGCGATCGACGCGGAAGCCGTCGAGTGAGCCCTGATCGGCGGCGTCGATCAGCTTGGTCTTGTTGGAGACGGTGCCGTCGGCATTGACGTCGTAGCTCCAGATGCTGCGGTTCGGCGTGCCCCTCCACTCGACGACGTAGAGCTTCTTCTCGTCCGGCGAGAACGCAAGCCCGTTCGGATTGACCAGATCGGTGATGACGGCCGTCAGCTTGCCGTCGGTGCCGATGCGGAACACGTTGGTGTTGTCCTGCTCGCGCTTGGCCTTGAAGCCTTCCCACTCGCCGGCGATGCCGAACACCGGATCGGTGAACCAGATCGTGTCGTCGGACTTCACCACGATGTCGTTCGGCGCATTGAGCCGTTTACCCTCGAAACCGTCGGCCAGCACGGTGATCTTGCCGCTCTTCTCGGTGCGCGTGATCCGCCGCGTCACCGAATGCTCGCAGGTCACGAGGCGGCCCTGGCGATCGCGGGTGTTGCCGTTGGCGAAATTGGCGGGGCTGCGGAAGACGCTGAGGCTGCCGTCCTTCTCGCTGTACTTCATGATGCGGTTGTTGGGGATGTCGCTGAACAAGAGATAGCCGCCTTCGGGGAAATAGGCCGGCCCTTCCGCCCAGCGCAAGCCGGTCGCGACCTGCTCCAGCGTAGAGCTGTAGAGCCGGTACTTGGCGAAGCTCGGGTCGAGGATTTCGACCGCCGGATCCGGATAGCGCTGATTGGGCTTGAACGGGAACGACTGCGCCATGGCGCGGCTGGCCGCTGCGCTGGCCATGCCCGCGCCGATGCCGGCCAGCAGATTGCGCCGTGAGATCATGTCTTCCTCCCCTGCTCGCACCGCCCGTTGATCCCAGGATCGGTTGAGCGAGCCGTAGGAGTGTTGTCGCGGACGGTCCAATGCCGTTCGCGCATCGATCGATACTGATCGAATATCGATCGTCCTGCCCGTGATCCCGAGGGCGCAACACGACCGTCTCGAAGAATCGACGGCCGCCATCGGCGCCATTGATCCTCAAGGCTCGCTCCGCAAGCGCCGCAGGAGACGCCGATGCAGCCCAGCTATCCGGGCTGCTGATTTCGTCTCATGATCTTGAGCACGAGCAAGACGGCACCCAGCACCAGAAGCAGGATGCCGATAACGGTCGTATCGGTGGACTCGAACGTCACACCCACGGCTGTCAGCAGGCATCCGGCTATGATCGCGAACAGGCCGCCAAGCTTCTTGAACAGGAACAGATGTCCGTCACTTGTTTGCGCCGCCATGGTACATCTCATTTCTACGGTTGATGCCCCGCGCCTCCCACACTCGCTTCGGCTCGCACGCACGCACCGCAATCGTACTCCCTCAAACGAAAACGTTGCAATCGGTCGTTGATTGCGTGCCGCAGCGACGTCCGCCGTTTGATTCAAACTGAAGCGACTGCGTGTTGCGTCGGCGACTGGAAGGCGATCGCGTCAGCCTCACTGACTGAACGTCACCTCAGGTGGATTGTTCGCAAATGTTGATGGCTGGGTTGCAGGACCAGGCGCCGGTTGTAGGTTGACTCAAATAAAACTTTGGCGCTGACTGCTCCAGCGCATCGTGTTCTAGAATGGAACCGGCCACCGTTGGGTCCGTTCGGACGGAGTGATGCGATGGCGTCGCTTTCGGTCGATCAGCGAGAGCAGGCCTACATCTCGACCGGTCATCTACCCGGTCCGGAGATGGTGCAGGCGCTTGTGGAAGACGCGCACCGGCGATTCAAGTCGAACACCGATGGAACGACGTCGCAGGTTTACCCGGCACTCGCACGGGTTCCGGCGGAGCTGTTCGGTGTTTGTGTCGTCGGAACCGGTGGCCGTGTCTATGGCGCTGGAGACGTCGACCACGAATTCTCCATCATGAGCGTCTCGAAGCCGTTCCTGTTTGCGCTGATCTGCGAGACGATCGGCCCGGAGGCGGCACGCGAAAAACTTGGCGCCAACGCCACCGGTCTTCCCTTCAACTCGCTCGGTGCGATCGAGCAGGGAAACGGGCGCACCAATCCGATGGTCAACGCAGGCGCCATTGCTGCGACCAGTCTCGCGCCGGGACGGTCCGTCGAGGACCGCTGGCGATTCATCCACGACGGGTTATCTCGCTTCGCCGGCCGGCCTCTCTCGCTCAACGAGGAGGTCTATGCATCCGCCTCCGAGACCAATTTCCGCAATCGAAGCATCGCGCGCTTGCTGGAGAGCTACGAGCGGATCTACAGCGACGCCAGGCAGGCGACTGATCTTTACACGCGGCAATGTTCGCTGAATGTCAGCGCCAGGGATCTGGCCGTGATGGGCGCGACCTTGGCTGACGGCGGCGTGAACCCGGTGACCAGGCAACGCGTGGTCGACGCAGCCGTATGCCACTACGCCCTGGCAGTGATGGTCACCGCCGGATTGTACGAAACGTCGGGCGATTGGCTCTACGATATCGGCCTACCGGGAAAGAGCGGCATCGGCGGCGGCATCGTCGCGGTATCCCCGGGCAAGGGCGGCTTCGGCACGTTCGCCCCGCCGCTGGACGCCGCCGGCAACAGCGTGAGGGGCCAGCTCGCCGCAAAATTCCTGTCACAGCGACTCGGGATGGATCTGCTCGTGTCGCAGCCGGACGGCTGAGCGGTCGTCGCAAGATCGGCATTCCCGCGGGCGGGCCGATCGCAGAAGCCGAGAAGATCGGAGGACGCCATGGCGCAGACAATATCGATCGGCGGCATCCACCAGGAAGAGCGCGCATCATGGGTTCCGATGATCGCGATTGCGCTCGGCCAGATGATCATGTCGTTCAATGTCGCATCGCTCCCGGTTGCCATGGGCGGCATGGTGACAAGCTTCGGTGTGCCCCCTACCACGGTGGCGACCGGTATCGTGGCCTATTCCATGCTTGTGGCCGGCTTCGTCATGCTTGGCGCGAAACTCGCGCAAAGATTTGGCGCGCTGCAGGTCTTCCGCCTTGCGGTCGTCCTGTTCTTTGCATCGCAGCTGCTGATGACATTCAGCCCCACGGCCACCACCATGATCTCGGCGCAGGCGCTTTGCGGTGCCGCCGGAGCGGTGATCGTGCCTTCGCTCGTCGCCCTGATCGCCGAGAATTATGCCGGGCGCCAGCAGGCCACGGCCCTCGGCGCGCTGGGCTCGGCGCGTGCGGCTGCCGGCGTGCTCGCATTCGTGATCGGCGGAGTGTTCGGAACCTATATCGGCTGGCGGCCGGCGTTCGGAATCCTGATCGCGGTGTCGGCGATCGTCTTCCTGCTGAGCTTTCGCTTGAAGCCCGACCGCGGCCGCCCCGACATCGAGATCGATCTGGTTGGCGTCGCCCTCGCCGCCAGCGCGATCATTCTGATCAGCTTCGGATTCAACAATCTCAACGGCTGGGGGCTGGCGCTCGCCCGTCCCAACGCGCCGTTCGATCTGTTGGGCGTTTCGCCGGCGCCGATCATGATCGTGATCGGCATCGTGCTCGGACAGGCGTTTCTGAGCTGGACGCACCGGCAGCAGGCCGCGGGAAAAACCCCGCTGCTGGCACTGGAGGTGATCGACTCGCCCGAGGAGCGCTGCGCGGTCTATGCGCTGTTCGCGGTGGTCGCGCTGGAGGCCGCACTGAACTTCACGGTGCCGCTCTATATCCAGATCGTGCAGGGACGCTCGCCGATCGCCACCGCGATCGCGATGATGCCGTTCAACCTCACGGTCTTCTTCTCGGCGATGCTGATCGTCAATCTCTACGGCAGATTGACACCGCGCCAGATCGGACGTTTCGGCTTTGCGCTCTGCACCATCGCGCTGCTGTGGCTCGCCTTCGTCGTGCGCAACGACTGGAGCGAGATTCCCGTTCTGCTTGGTCTCGTCCTGTTCGGCATCGGCCAGGGCTCCCTGGTGACGCTGCTCTTCAACGTCCTGGTGACGGCCTCGCCCAAGGCTCTGGCGGGGGACGTCGGGTCCTTGCGCGGGACCACGCAAAACCTCGCCGCCGCGGTAGGTACGGCGGTCGCCGGCGCACTTCTCGTTGGTCTGCTGAGCACCATCGCCCTCGGCAAGATCACGGCCAGCCCGGTGCTGACGAAGGAGTTGCAAAGCCAGGTTGACCTCAACAACATCACCTTCGTCAGCAACGACCGGCTCCGCAGCGTGCTCGAAGCCACGAGCGGCACGCCACAGCAGGTCGAGGAAGCGGTCCGGGTCAACACCGAAGCCCGGCTGCGGGCTCTGAAGATCGGGCTGTTGATCATGGCGGGCCTCGCCCTCCTCGCGGTCATTCCGGCAGGGCGGCTGCCGAACTACCGGCCGGGAGAGATTCCGGATGACAACGCGGCGGACAACCGCGAACGAACCAGCTGATCCGCGCCGGCCTGACCGGCAGATCCATGCGCATCACGCGCTGGAGCAAGACAACGACGTCCCGGCAACAACGGAAGGAGCAAGCCATGCATGACATCGATCGCCGGACGGCACTGCGGAGCATGCTCGGCGGTGTCGTTGCCGCAGGCCTGGGTACAAGCCTGTTGGCGGAGAGCGCGAAGGCGCTGCCGCTCGCGCTGGAAAAGGACCTCGCCGCCAGGGCGGACGATGCCGGGCCGCCTGTTCATAGAGTTGCTACCAGCCGGCGACCGCGGCCACGGCCGCCACCGCGACCACCGCGCCGCCGCCATTGGCATCGCCGGCGACGCTGGGCCTGCTGGTGGCACCGCGGCCGTCGTCGCTGCGGGTGGCGCTGGTGATCCCAGGCGCGGCTCCCCGCTCCGCTCGAACGGCACGGATCGCCGCGCCGGCCAATCGGCGACGCGTTTCCCGGCCCGGGAATTGAGGAGGATAACATGGCGACCACCGACAACAGTTCCGCATTAGGTCTCACCGGCATCGCGCCGCCGCCGCTATGGATGTGCGTCCTGCTCGGGATCGCCATGATCGTCGCGGGCGTCCTCGTCCTCGGCGATGTCGTGCTCTTCACCGTGGTCAGCGCGATCTTCATCGGCTGGACGGCGATTTTCGCAGGCGGCTTCGAGATCGTGCACGGCTTCTGGACCAAGGGGTGGGGAGGTTTCCTGTGGCAGCTGCTGCTCGGAGCCCTCTACATTGCATCCGGAATCGTGCTGTTGAGCCAGCCGGTGATCGGCGCGCTGATCCTGACCTACGTCCTCGGCCTGATGCTCCTGGTCTCCGGGCTCGTCCGCGTGACGATCGGCATCGGCCATTGGCGGCAGTCCGGCTGGGTCCTGGCGGCCTCCGGGGTGTTCGGCGTCATCGCGGGCCTCATCATCTTGAGCGGATTTCCGGCAACCGGGCTCTGGGTGCTTGGACTGTTGCTGGGCATCGATCTGATGTCCCACGGCATCGGCTGGTTGACCTATGCCTTGCGGCCCGCCGACCGGCCGGCGTAGCAGCATTTTGGGGGGAAACCGAACATGTCAGGTGTGAGAACACAGAGCGGGATCGTCCGGATTTCCGTGCTGCTTGCGGCGATCGGCATGAGCCTCGGCGTTTTCCCGGCGGCGCAGGCGCAGGATTCCGCGGTCCTGTTCCAGAACGTCCGCATCTTCGACGGCAACAACAGCACACTGTCCGCGCCATCGAATGTGCTGGTCCGCAACAACAAGATCGAGACGATCTCGACCTCGGCGATCACGGCCGATGCGCAGGTGATCAATGGCGGCGAGCGCGTCCTGATGCCCGGGCTGATCGACGCGCATTGGCATGCGATGCTGGTGCGCCCGACGCCGGCGGCTGCGATCGCGGGTGACGTCGGCTACAACAATCTGCTCGCTGCGGCGGAAGCGAACGATACATTGATGCGGGGCTTTACCACCGTTCGCGACATGGGCGGGCCCACCTTCGGGCTCAAGCGGGCCATCGACGACGGACTCGTGGCCGGGCCCCGCATCTACCCGTCAGGCGCTGTAATCACCATCACGGGCGGCCATGGCGATTTCCGGCAGTTGTCCGATCTGCCGCGAACGATCGGCGGCATGCTCAGCCGCATGGAGAAAATCGGCGGCAGCATGATCGCGGACAGTCCGGACGAGGTTCGCGTGCGCGCACGCGAGCAGCTCATGCAGGGGGCCTCGCAGGTCAAGCTCACCGCGGGTGGTGGCGTCGCATCGCCGTTCAGTCCGCTCGACGTATCGACATTCACCGAACCGGAGCTGCGTGCCGCCGTCGAGGCCGCCGCGAATTGGGGCACCTACGTTGCCGTGCACGCCTATACGCCGGTTGCGATCCAGCGGTCGGTCGCGGCGGGCGTCAAGTGTATCGAGCACGGTCATCTCATGGACGACGCAACGGCCCGCCTGATGGCCGAGAAGGGAATTTGGCTGAGCACGCAGCCCTTCCTCGATCTGGCGGGCGCCAGCGCGTTGGGGCCCGCGGAACAGGAGAAGATGCGGCAAGTGGTTTCCGGGACCGAACGGGTCTATGCGCTGGCGAGGAAATACCGGATCAAGACGGCATTCGGCACCGATGTCCTGTTCTCGAAGGCGCTGGCCGACCGGCAAGGCAACATGCTGGCCGACCTCACCCGCTGGTACACGGCGGCCGAGGCGCTGACGATGGCGACGTCGACCAACGCTGAACTGCTCAGTCTGTCCGGGCCGCGAAATCCATATCCCGGCAAGCTTGGCGTGGTCCAGGAAGGCGCGCTCGCCGACCTGCTGCTGGTCGACGGCAATCCGATCGACAACATCAGGCTGGTCGAAGATCCCGCAAAGAACTTCCTGGTCATCATGAAGAACGGCAAGATCTACAAGAACCTGCTGGCCGGCGAGATGAAGAAATAACGGCGATCCGCAAGGTGACGGAGTTGGAGCCCGCCTACTCCGCGGCCTGCTCCAGCGGGGCGACGCGCGGCAGGATCATCTGGATGCGCGTACCGTTACCCGGCGCGGACTCGAGCGAGAGCCGGCCGCCGAGGCGCGTGGTGACGATGCTGTAGACGATGTGCAGCCCAAGCCCGGTGCCGCCCTGGTCGCGCCGCGTCGTGAAGAACGGATCGAAGGCGCGGCGGCGGACGTCGAGGCTCATGCCGCAGCCATTGTCGGCGAAGATCACCTCGACATAGTCGCCGCTGGAGGCGTGCACCTGGATCTCCACCTCGCCGGCCTTGCCGTCCGGGAACGCATGCGCGACCGCGTTGAGGAACAGATTGGTCAGCACCTGGCCATACGGTCCGGGATAGGAATTCATCATCAGGTTCGGCTCGCAATCGACGTTGAGCGTCAGATTGTGCTTGCGCAGGCCGGGCCGCAGACTCATCACCACCTGCTCGGTGAGATCGCCGAGATCGAAGGTGCGCTGGTCGGAATAGTTGCGATCGGCGGCGACCTGCTTGAACGACTGGATCAGTTCCGCGGCGCGGTTCAGATTGGCGACGAGCTGCGATGAGGCATCCCGCGCCGTGTTCAGGAAATCGTTGAGGCTGGAGCGGCGCAGGTCGCCACGCTCGACCTGGGCCTCGAAGTTCGCGGTCTTGCGCTCCAGCGCGGAGGCCACCGTGAGGCTGATGCCGACGGGATTGTTGACCTCGTGGGCGACGCCGGCCACCAGGCGGCCGAGCGCGGCGAGCTTCTCGGCCTCGATCAGCGAGTTCTGGGTTTCCCGCAGGTTGCGCAGCGCGGCCTCGGCGGAATCCCGCGCCTTGCGCATCTCCTGCTCGGACCGCTTGCGCTCGCCGATGTCGAGCGCCACCGTGACGATGTTCTCGATGTCACCCTGCGCATCGAGGATCGGCAGCTTGTTGACCAGCCATTGCCGCATGTTGCCGGCTGCGTCCTTGTACTCTTCCTCGTAGAAGCCGAGCTCGCGCCGCACCGACAGCACGCGCTTGTCGTTCTCGTCGGTCTTGGCGGCGCCATAGCGCTGCATCAGCTCGGCGGTGGTCCGGCCGATCGCGTCCTGCGGCTCGACGCCGAAGATGCCCGCCATGTAGCGGTTCATCAGCACATAGCGCAGATTGCGCTCCTTGACGTTGATGACGGCGGGCACCGTGTCGATCACCATCTGCAACATGCGGCGGCCTTCGGCAATCGCGTCCTCGGCGCGCTTCTGGTCGGTGATGTCGCGCACCGTGCCCTCGTAACGGATCACCTCGCCCTCGTCGTTGCGCACCACGGTCGCGGAATCGGACAGCCACAGCACGGTGCCGTCGCGCGAGCGCACCTGGTACTCGTAGTCACGCACCGTGCCGTCGCGCGCCATCAATTGCTGGTACTGCTCCCGCGCCGCCGCGTCGACATAAACGGTAGAGGCGATGTCGCCGATGCCGTTGATCAGGTCCTGCGGCGTCGCATAGCCCATCATCCGCGCCAGCGCCGGATTGGCGTTGAGCAGCGTGCCGCCCGGCGTCGTGACGTAGATGCCGTCGACCGATGCCTCGAACAGCTTGTGGTAGCTCTCCTCGGCGAGCCGCTGCTCGGCGAGCGCGCGTAGTGCGGCCTCGCGCGCGCTGTCGGCGTCGACCAGGGTCTGGCGGAACACCTCGGCGGCGCGCGCGATGTCGCCGATCTCGTTGTCGAGGTCGGCGCCGGGGATGAACGCGCTCTTCTCGCCGCCCGCGACCTTGCGGATCGACCCGGCGATCCTGGCCAGCGGCCGGACGGTGCGGCGCACCACCAGCACGGCGGCGAACAGGCCGATCAGCACGCCCGCCGTGCCGAGCACGATGCTCTGCCATTTTGCCTCAGCCAGCGTCCGGGCAAAATCGCGCGACAGCACGTGGCCGCGGCGCGAGCTGAGCTCACGCAACAGCTCGGTGACCTTCTGGATCAGGCGGCCTTCGGCGCCGAGCACCTCCCGATCGATGTCGGCGATCTGGCCCTCGCGCACCGAAATTGCGCTGATCGCCTCGGCATAATTGTCGACCGCGCTGCGCAGGCTGGGATCGCCGATCGTCATCGCCCGCATGCTTTGCGCGGCCTGCTCGGCGGCTGACGTGTTGTGCGCCAAGAGCGCGGTGGCGATGCGGCTCTGGGCCTGCGACAGTGTGTTCGCAAGCGCCGCGTCATTGCTCTCGGCGATCGCCTTGTCGAACGCCTCGCGCAGCGGCGGCAATCCGGCGACGATCTCGGCGCGGCGGCTGAGCAGCGCCGAGATGCGCTCGATCCCGCTGCGATAGGTCGCCAGCCGCTGGGTGACGCCGTCGATCATGTCCTGCTGCTCGGGCGCCAGCTCGATCCGGGTCTTCTTCAGGATCTCGCTCAGCGACTGGGCCGCCTGCGCGACCTGGGCCGACTGGTTGCCGGGCTCGGTGACGAAGTCCCGCGCCGCCAGCCGCAGCTCGTTGGTGCGGCGGTCGATATCCTCGGCGATGTCGCCGACGCTTTGCAGCCGCTGCAGCTCGGCAAAGGTCGTATCGATGTGCCGGATCGCGATCACGCTGGCCGTGGATGTGATGATGATCACAGCCAGAACCAGCAGGAAGCTGCCGAACGTGAGTTGGCCAATCGAGAGGGAGAACGCACGCGGCGCTTGCGAATTCGGCGGCAATTCAGCGGTCATGTCATCAAGGCCGGGGTCCAATGCACCCCAATATACGGGAAATTACGGGCTTTGGGGAAACATGCTGCAGGCTCGGCCTTGCCGGCGGTGTGACCTCTGTCACCTGGCCGGGCGCCGGTGGCCGATTCCGGCACAGGGCAGCCGGGCCTGGTCCGGCGGGATGCCGGCCTAGTGACGCTGTTCTCGGGCCGCGGCGCCCCTTCACGGGGCGTCGTCGTCGCGGCGATGGCCTCAGGCCGTAGCGATCTTTCGCGCCGGAATCGTCATGGCGGCGACGCCGACGACGACACAGGCAAGCCCGACCCACGCTGTCGGGCTCAGCCGTTCGCCGAGCAATGCGACGCTGAGCGCAACCCCGATCGGCACCCGCAAATAGGCCTGCGCGGTGGTGCCGACCGAACCGAGGGTCTGGATCAGGCGGAAGTAGATCACGAACGCGATCGCGGTCGAGAACACCGCAAGCGCCAGCAAGGCGAGCAGCGAACTGGTGGACGGCGAGAGGGTCCAGGGCCGTTCGACGGCGAGGCTGAGCGGGATCAGGATCGCGGCGCCCGCGAGCAGCGAGCCCGCGGCCGGCGCCATCGGATCGAGCCCCTTGAAGCCGCGGCTGAAGATCGCGGCGCAGGCATAGCAGATCGTGGCGGCGACGATCGCGACCTCGGCCACGATGCCCTGCCCCAGATCGCGGAATGCATCGACGCCGACGATCAGGCAGATGCCCGCCATCCCGGCGATCACCCCGACCAGCTTGCGCGGGCTCGCGGCCTCGTGGCGGGTGATCGCGGCGGTGAACAGGAAGGTGAAGATCGGCGAAGCCGAATTGAGGATGGTGGCGAGCCCGGCGTCGACGAAGCGCTCGCCCCAGGCGATCAGCGTCCACGGGATCACGCTGTTGAGGCAGGCCTGGAAGATGAAGCGGCGCCAGGTCGCACCGTCCGTCGGCATCGTCACGCCGCGCATCCGCATGATGACGAGCAGCAGCAGGCCTGCGATCGCGGTGCGCGCCGCGATCAGCGTGATCGGCGGGATGGTCGCGACGCCGAGCTTGATGAAGGTGTAGGAGCCGCCCCAGAGGGTGGCGAGCGCGAGCAGCAGAGCGAGCTCGAGGCCCATCTTCGGTTGGCGCGCCTCGCCGCTCGCGGGGCCGCTCACGATGCGCTCCTTGCAAGCCAACCGGCGGTCGCCGCAAACAGGCCTTCCCGTCCGTGTTCAAGGTGCATCAGATGCGTTGCCTTCGGCACGACCACATCGGCCTTCTCCGTGGCACCCAACGCGTGTGTCAGCCAGGCGGCGTCGCCATCCTGACAAAGGTTGTCCCATTCGCCGCGCACGATCAGCGTCGGAGCCAGGACGCGGCGCGGGTCGTAGGGGAGCTGCCCCGACAGCGCCGCGATGATGTCGGCCTGCGGTCCGTTTGGAATCCGGACCGCCGGTGGGTTGCGTCCGGCCGCCCCGGCATCGGTTGCCAGATAGGCCGGGCCCCACCCGGCGAGGTCAGGCTCGATCAGCACCGGCGGATGCGACGGCGGGACATCCTCGACAAATCGCTTCAACTGATCTGGGATCGTGACCTCGCGCCACGCACCGATACTCTCAGGGGGCGGCAACCCCTCGAGCTCCCGCCGAACGATTGGTCCGAACAGCACGAGGCGGCCGACGGCATCCGGATGATGACCGGCAAACAGGCCGGCAGCGATCGTGCCCCATGAATGCGCGACGATGTGGACCTGGACGCCGGCGTGCGCGCGGCGAATGTGATCGACAACCGCACTGATCTGAGCAGCGGCTTCCGGCGCACGGCCGAGCGGCGCGACCCCGCTTGCGGACATGGACATCTGCCGCGGCCTGCTCGAGCCGCCGAAACCGACGAAATCGAAAGCCCAGACGTCGAAGCCATTGGTCTTGAGATCGTCCGCCCAGGACCGCCCGCCGAAGCGATAGCCGACCGACAGCGACGACGGGAACGTCGCACCATGGACGTAGAGCACGGGATCGCCCTCGCCCGGCCAGTGCCGCAGCAGCAGCCTGTCGTCACTGCCGGGCAACGTCAGGTGGAATTCGTCGGATATCGGCGCTTCGAAGGATAGTTGCACGTCGGCTCCTTTTGCGCCGGGCAATTGCCCCGGCGCGGTGACCGACGTGGTTATAACGAGCTTGCGGTGGTGATACTTCGGTTCAGGCCGAAGTGTGGAAAGTGACCCGTCATCCTGAGGTGCGAGCCAAGCGAGCCTCGAAGGATGCGCGGCCCGGCTGGTGGCCGTCGATCCTTCGAGGCGCGCAAGGGCGCGCACCTCAGGATGACGGGTCCATGTTCGTCATTGCGAGCGAAGCGAAGCAATCCATTGCGCGGCATACGCGGAAGCATGGATTGCTTCGTCGCTATCGCTCCTCGCAATGACGGACTGATTCACTGCCGCTCGAGACGACGGCCCTACCCGAGCGCGCCGACGTCGAACACCTCGCCGTCGTAGCCGGCTTCCTTGGGGATGCGGAGCTGGCGGCCGGTGGCGGTCTTGGTCATCACGGGCATCACCGTGACGATCGACTTGCCACGGCTGTCCGCAAGCGCGGCGCCGACATTCGGCTGCTTGCCGAGCCGGATCAGATTGCGCGTGGTCGGGAACGGCAGCTTGAAGCGGCCGCTCTCGCCGCCCTCCAGCGCCTCGCGCGTCGAGACCCAGATCGAGTCGGTCGATTCCTTGCCGTCATGCGCGCCGAGCTGTTCGGGCGGCGCGGCGGCGAGGAAGAACCAGGTGTCGAAGCGCTTCGGCATGCCCTCCGGCGTGATCCAGTGCGCATAGGGCACGAGTTCGTCGAGCGCGAGCACCATGCCGTTGTCCGTGAGCACCTTGAGGAACGTGATCTTGCCTTCGTTCAACGCCGCACGATGCGCGGTCGCGATCTCGTTCGCACGCTTGGCATCGACCAGTTCCTTCGAGCCTGCCGGCCGCGCCAGCAGGATGCCGCTCTCTTCAAACGTCTCGCGGATCGCCGCGATCCGGAAACCGAGCGCGTCGCCGTCGAGCCCTTCGCCGCCCGAATAGAGCGCGGGATCGGCGGCGATCTCCTTGTCGTTCTTGTCGACACTGCCGCCGGGAAATACCAGCGCGCCCGAGTTGAACTCGATCTGATGATGGCGGACCATCATGAAGACTTCGATCTCGCTGCTGCCGTCACGGAGCAGCAGCACGGTCGAGGCAAGGCGCGGGGCAACAATCTCGGTCATCACTTAGCCTGCTGCACTGGATTGCGGTTGCAGATTGGCGCGGCGGTCGACCCGCGCCACGCGGGAGAGCAGATAGTCGACCTCGGCCCTCGCCTGCGCGGTAATCACCGCATCGGGCTTGCGCTGGGCGCTGGAGGAGATGATGCCGCGTTTCTGCAGCACGTATTTGCGCACGGTGAGACCGACGCCAGGCTGCTGCTCATAGCGGATCAGCGGCAGATGCGCGTCGAACAGATCGTGCGCCGCGTCGCGTTTTCCGGCCTTCGACAGATTGACCACGTCGATCAGCAGCTCGGGGAATGCGTAACCGGTCATCGCACCGTCGGCGCCGCGCTCCATCTCGAAATCGAGGAACAGGCCGCCATTGCCGACCAGGATCGACAGCGGCCGCAGCGAGCCGTCCTTCTGGAAGTTGCGCAAGGTCGAGATCTTCTCCAGGCCGGGCCAGTCCTCGTGCTTGAGCATCACGCAGGACGGCGAATCCATCACGATCTTGCGGATCACCGCGGGCGTGAACACGACGGTGAGCGTCAGCGGATAGTCCTGCAGCACCCAGGGAATGTCGTCTCCAACAGCTTCCTGCGCCTGCTTGAAATAGCCAATGATCTGGTCGTCGGTGCGCAGATGCGGCGGCGGCGCGATCATCACGCCGGCGGCGCCCGCGTCCATCGACTTCTTCGCCAGCGAGCGCATCGTGGCAAAGCCCGGCGCCGAGACGCCGACGATCACCTGCAGCTTCTTGGCGCGCTTGACGAAGCGCAGCGCAACCTGCTCGGCCTCGGCGGCATCGAGCTTCGGCGCCTCGCCCAGAATGCCGAGCACCGTGACGCCGTCGCAGCCGACCTCGGTATAGAAATCGGTCAGCCGGTCGATCGATGCCTCGTCGATCCGGCCGTCGTCGTGGAACGGGGTCGGCGCGATCGCAAAGGTTCCTGCGGCCTGGGCGGTGAGTTTGGTCATTTGTGCCTCATCTGTTTCCGCCCTCTATACAGCGTCATTCCCCGCTGCGCCATTGCGCATCGGGAAGCCCCTACCCCCGGGCGCGGCTCATCAATTCCGGTCCGATGCCGCGCATCGCACCGGAACGGCATTTGCCAGGACTTACTTGAACCGCCGCGCCGACTTCTTGATCTCTTCTTCGGAGAAGAAGATCTCCTTGGCGTGGGTGACGATATCCTCCGCCTTCCATCCCGTGAACGGCGGCGTCCAGCCCTCCATTTCCATCATCCGCATCTCGCGGACGCCGCGCGGGCCCGAGACGCCGAGCACCTTGCCGGTCTGGTCGCCCGAGAGATCGCTGACCATGTAGAGCACGGCCGGCGCGATGCCATCAGGACCGAGCGCCGCGCCCGGGTTCTCCTTGTAGCGCGGCAGGTCCGCGGTCATACGGGTCAGCGCGCCCGGCGCCAGCGTCCAGATTCGGATGTTGTATTTGCGGCCCTCGATCGCCAGCACGTTGGAGAGGCCCCAGATGCCGCCCTTCGCCGCGCCGTAATTGGTCTGACCGAAATTGCCGATCAGGCCCGAGGTCGATGACGTGTTGACGATGACGCCGCCGCCATTGTCGCGCATCCATTTGAACACCGGCTGGGTGCAGCAGAAGGTGCCTTTGAGATGCACCTTCATCACCTTGTCCCAGTTGGCTTCCTTGGCCTTGTGGAAGGTCTCGTCGAGCAGGATGCCGGCGTTGTTGACCAGGATGTCGGCGCGGCCGAAATGCTTGATGGCATCGTCGAACACCGACTGGCCGCCGGCCAAGGTCGAGATGTCGGCGCCGTTGGCGACCGCGCGGCCGCCCTCGGCCTTGATCGCATCGACCACCTTGTCGGCCATCGACTTGTCGGAGCCCGAGCCGTCGCGCGGACCGCCGAGATCGTTGACCACCACGGCCGCGCCCTCGCGCGCGAACAGTTTTGCGTAGGCCTCACCCAGGCCGCCGCCCGCACCCGTGATCAGCGCCACCTTGCCGTCGAGTAATCCCATGGTTGTTTCTCCGTTGTTGTTTCTTCTTCGCCTCTCCCCGCTTGCGGGGAGAGGGAGCCGACGACCAGCGCAAGTGGCTACGCCAGCACCGTCCTGCCGCTCTTGATCACGGTGACGCCGCGCGACTTCACCTTGGCCTCGAACGACACCACACTGCCGTCCTTCCACAGCTCCATCGTCACGGTCTCGCCGGGGAATACCGGCGAGGAGAACCGCGCCGCGTGCTGCTTGAAGGCTCCGGGGTCATAGTCGGCATAGGTCTGCAGCACGCCGCGGCAGGTGATGCCGTAGGTGCACATGCCGTGCAGGATCGGCCGCGGGAAGCCGGCCTTCTTGGCGAACTCCGGATCGGAATGCAGCGGGTTGCGATCGCCGCAGAGCCGGTAGATCAGCGCCTGGTCCGGCCGCGTCGTGATGTCGACCACCTTGTCGGGCGCGCGCTCCGGCACCTTGTGCGGCTCGGGCTGGCCATCGGACGGGCCGCCGAAACCGCCATCGCCGCGGGCGAAGCGCGAGGCGACGAGCGTTGCAAGCTTGTCGCCCTTCTCATCCCTGAGCACGGTCTGGTGGCGGATCACCGCGCCCTTGTCCTTGCCCTTGTCGAACACGTCGAGCACGGTCGAGTCGGCCGTGATGTGGGCCGCGGTCGCGAACGGCTTGTGGAAGGTGATATCGCGCTCGCCGTCGACCACCATCACGCGGTTGAGGTTCATCTCGCCGGGACCGGCGCCCCAGGCCGCGACCGACGCGAAGGTCGGCACCACCTTGAGCGGACGCGGCGTCAGCACGCCCTCATTGACGAAGGCGAGCTCCTTCTCGTCCATCGGATCGGCGCCGAGGCCGATGCCATAGGCATAGAGCATCACGTCGCGATCGCCGTAGCTGTATTTCTGGCCGAGATTCTTCAGGGCCATCAGCTGTTCGTACACGATTGGCATTGTTGTTTTCTCCCCGAACATTTTCTTGCGGTGCTCGTTGAAGCGCCCTCTCCCCTTGTGGGAGAGGGCCGCACCTACAGTTGTCACAACCTCGCTCCGGTGAGGGGTTCGCGCCGCAGAAAGAACATCGTTCGCGGAAAGAACCCCTCATCCGGCGGCCTCCGGCCGCCACCTTCTCCCACAAGGGGAGAAGGTACTTCTTAGGCTTACGCCGGCGTGAAGAACGGCAGCGGGGCGCCGTCGGTCGGCTTCCACACCACCTTGACCTTCTGGCCGATCTTCACTGTCTCCAGATCGCAATCGACGATGTTGGTCTGCAGCGACGGGCCTTCCTTCAGCGTCACATAGGCGATCGCATACGGACCGGCCGGCGACTTCCGCATCAGGCTGTAGGTGTAGACCGTGGCCTCGCCGCTCGACTCTTCCCACACCGTCTTGTCGGAGAAGCAGAACGGGCAGATCGCGCGCGGGAAATAATGCGCCTCGCCGCAGGTGGTGCAGCGCTTGATCATGAACTTGCCCGCCTTCGCCGCTTCCCAGAACGGCGCGGTCTCCGGATTGGTCACCGGGGCATTGTACTTCTTCGCTTCAGACATCACGCACGCTCCAGAATGCAGGTTGAGGCGGCGTGGCGAACGCCGAGCAGACCGCCGGTGCCGTGGGCGATCGCGAGGTCGCAGTTCTTCACCTGCACCTTCGGATGCGCCTCGCCGCGCAACTGGCGCACCGCCTCGAGGATCTTCGTCATGCCGCCGCGATTGACGGGATGGTTGCTGCAGAGGCCGCCGCCGTCGGTATTGAACGGCAGCTTGCCGACGCCCGAGATCAGATTGCCGTCGGCAACGAACTTGCCGCCCTCGCCCTTCTTGCAGAAGCCGAGATCCTCGAGCTGCATCAGCACCGTTATGGTGAAGCTGTCATAGATCGAGGCGTATTTGATGTCCTTCGGCGTCACGCCCGCCTCTTCGAAGGCGCGCGGGCCGGACCACACGCCGGCGGAGTAAGTCAGGTCGAGATCCTTGCCGCCGCGCGGGCCCTTCGCCGCCTCGCCATGGCCGATCAGGCGCACCAGCGGCTTCTTCAGGCTCTTGGCGATCTCCGGCGTCGTGACGATCATCGCGCCGCCGCCATCGGTGACGACGCAGCAATCCATCCGGTGCAGCGGATCCGAGATCATCGGCGAGTTCAAGACGTCCTCGACCGTGACGACCTCCTTCAGCATCGCATGCGGATTGTATTGCGCGTGATGCGAGGCCGCGACCTTGATCCAGGCAAGCTGCTCGGAGGTGGTGCCATAGTCGTGCATATGGCGCATGGCACACATGCCATAGGCATTGTGCGTGGTAGCCCCGTAAGCCAATTCGAAATCGGCCTCGGCGCCGGAGGCGCGCGGCGGCATCGGGCCGGTGCGCGGTTTGCCCGCCAGCGTGACCAGCGCGACCGAGCACTTACCCGCGGCGATCGCCTCGGCGGCGTGGCCGAGATGGATCAGGTAGGAACAGCCGCCGGTCTCGGTGGAGTCGACGTGACGCAGCTTCTTGGTGTTGAGGCCGAGGTAGTCGACCATCGGCCACAGCCCGCCCGGCGCGTCGCCGGCGCAGAAATAGCCGTCGATATCATCCTTGGTGAGCCCGGCATCCTCGATCGCGCCCTTGGCGACCTCGGCATGTAGCTGTGCTGTTGATTTATCGGGTGCATGCCGGGTGGGATGCTCGTAGATCCCGGCAATGTAGGCCTTGCCCTTGATGGTCAAATCGCTCTCCGCTGGCGTTTTTCGCTCCAGCGTTTTTCTGAACCGACGACGCGACCTTGGCAAGCGCGGAAATATTCCGTCAGGCGAGACTGCGGTTAGCGTGCACCGATGCGCGCCTCAAACCCGCTGTCGTCCCGGCGAAAGCCGGGACCCATTACCACAGGGCTGTGTGGTTAGAACGCGCTGTGGCCTTAGCGCTATGCGACAATAAAGTTCGGTGGTTATGGGTCCCGGCTTTCGCCGGGACGACAGCGAATTTGCGGCTACCCTACTCCGCCGCCATCTGCCGCGGCGCGGGCGGCGGGTTGGCGAGGTCGGCGGCGAGTTGCGCGTAGCGAACCTTTGCCTCCTTGATCGCCTTCTCCTTCACCGGGCCGTAGCCGCGGATGCGCTCGGGCAGCGACAGCAATTCGACCGCGATGTCGTGATTGAGCGGCGACAGCAGGCTCAGCACCGTCGCGACATCCTTCTCGTAGCCTGCGATCAGGTCGCGCTCGAGCCTGCGGTCGGAGTTGTAGCCGACAATGTCGAGCGGGGTGCCGCGCAAGAAGCGGAATCGCGCCATCACCTTGAAGGCCGACATCATCCACGACCCGAAGGCGCGTTTCTTCGGACGGCCCTGCGCGTCAAGCCCACCGCCGAGGATCGGCGGAGCGAGATTGAAGTTGAACTTGAACTCGCCCTCGAACTGGTCGCGCAGCTGCTTCTCGAAGCGGCCGTCGGTGAACAGCCGCGCCACTTCATACTCGTCCTTGTAGGCGAGCAGCTTGGCGTAATTGATCGCGACCGCACGCGGCAGCGCCTCACCATAGCCGCCCTTGGCGGCGACGTCGCGCACCTGGTCGACCAGCTTGCGATAACGTTTTGCCAGACGCGTGTTCTGATAGTCAGTCAGAAGCGCCGTGCGGTGGGTGATGATCTCGTCGAGCGACATCGCATCCAGCGACTTGACCGGGGCGACGTCGTCGTCCTGCCCCTTCATCATCGCGGCGAGCCGCGCCGGATCAGCCGCGGCCAGACGCCCGAGCTGGAACGCCTGGGTATTCATCTTGATCGAGACGCCGTTGACCTCGATCGCCTGCTGGATCGATTCCGCCGACAGCGGCAGCAGCCCGCGCTGATAGGCAAAGCCCATCATCATGATGTTGGTGGCGATGGAGTCGCCGAGCAGCGCTTCGGCCGGCTTGGTGAAGTCGAAGAAGGCGGAGTCCTTGCGCAGCTCGGTCTCCAGCACGCCGGTGACCTTGCGGCTCTGGAAGTTGAAGTCGCGGTTGAGGATGAAATCCGCGGTCGGGATGATGTGGCTGTTGATGATGCCGACGGTGCGGCTCGCCTCGCACAGCGTCATGGTATCCTTCGACACCGCGACGACCTCGTCGGCTGCGAGCACGAGATCCGCCGTGCCGGTCACGATGCGCGAGCAGGTCACGTCGGCCGTGTGCTCGGAGAGCCGGACATGGCTCAGCACCGCGCCGCCCTTCTGCGCGAGACCGGACATGTCGAGGATCATCGAGGCCTTGCCCTCGATATGCGCGGCCATGCCGAGCAGCGCGCCGATCGTCAGCACGCCGGTGCCGCCGACGCCGCCGACCGCGATGTTGTAGGGCCGATCGAGCGCAGGCTTCGAGGCCGGCTCCGGCAAGGCGCCGATATCGCCGAGTTCAGTGGGCGCGCGGCGCTTGAGGGTGCCGCCATCGACCGTGACGAAGGACGGGCAAAAACCCTTCACGCAGGAATAATCCTTGTTGCAGGTCGACTGGTTGATGGTGCGCTTGCGCCCGAGCTCCGTCTCCAGCGGCTCGACCGAGATGCAGTTCGACTGCACCGAGCAATCGCCGCAGCCTTCGCAGACGGCGGGATTGATCAGCACGCGGCGCGCCGGATCCTCCATCAGGCCGCGCTTGCGGCGACGGCGCTTTTCGGCGGCGCAGGTCTGCACGAACACGATCGCCGAGGTGCCCTTGGTGTCGCGGCACATCTTCTGGACGTTCTCGAGCTCGTCGCGATGGAACAGCTTGACGCCGGGCGCGATGGTGTCGGCCGGATAGGCGGCGGGATTTTCCGAGACCAGATAGATCTCGCGGATGCCTTCGGCGTGGAGCTGGAAGGTGATCTGCTGCGGCGACAAATCGCCGTCATGGCGCTGGCCGCCGGTCATCGCGACCGCGTCATTATAGAGGATCTTGTAGGTGATGTTGGCTTTGGAGGCGATCGACTGGCGGATCGCGAGAATGCCGGAGTGGAAGTACGTGCCGTCGCCGAGATTGGCGAAGATGTGGTTCTCGTTGGTGAACGGCGCGATGCCGACCCACGGCACGCCCTCGCCGCCCATATGGGTGAAGGTCTCGGTCGAGCGGTTCATCCACAGCGCCATGAAGTGGCAGCCAATGCCGCCGAGCGCGCGACTGCCTTCCGGCACCTTGGTCGAGGTGTTGTGCGGGCAGCCCGAGCAGAAATACGGCGTGCGGCTGACCGGCGCCGTCGCCTGCATCTGGGTCGACTGGCGGCCGTTGAACCAGTCGGCCTTGGCGCGCAGCATCTCGGCGATTTCAGGATTGAGATTAAGTCGAAGCAACCGTTCGGTGAGCGAGCTCGCAAGCGAGGCCACGCTGAGCTCGGCGGCGAAGGTCAGGAAGCGCTTGTCGTGATCGTCCATCTTGCCGACGATGCGCGGGCGCACGTCGTCGCGCCAGTTGAACAGCTCCTGCTTGACCTGGTTCTCAACGATCTCGCGGCGTTCCTCGACGATGAAGATCTCCTCGAGGCCGACCGCGAAGTTGCGCACGCCTTCCGGCTCCAGCGGCCAGGGCATGCCGATCTTGTAGAGGCGGATGCCGATCTTGGCGGCGATCTCGGGCGTGATGCCGAGCTCGCGCAGCGCCTGGCGGATGTCCTCGTAGCTCTTGCCCGAGGCCATGATGCCGTAGCGCGCGTTCGGCGAATCCATGGTGATGCGGTTGACCCTGTTCGCCCTGGCAAAGGCGATCGCGGCAAAGCCCTTGTAGTCCTGCAGCCGGCGGTCCTGCTCGAAACGGTCGTCGGGCCAGCGGATGTTCAGCCCGCCCGGCGGCAGCTCGAAATCGGCCGGGATGACGAAGGGCGTCATCTCGTCGGTGAGGTCGATCTCGGCCGTGGTCTCGACCGTCTCGGTAATCACCTTCATGCCGACCCAGCAGCCCGAGTAACGCGACATCGCGATACCCAGCAGGCCCATCTCGATCATTTCGTGGATGCTGGAGGGATAGAGGTAGGGCATCAGCGCGGAGATGAAGGCGTGGTCGGACTGATGCGGGACGGTGGAGGACTTTGCGCCGTGGTCGTCGCCGGCAAGGCAGAGTACGCCGCCATGCTTGGCGGAGCCCGCCGCATTGCCGTGGCGGAACACGTCGCCGCAGCGGTCGACGCCGGGGCCCTTGCCGTACCAGATGCCGACCGCGCCATCATACTTGGCGCCGGCCGACAGCCCGAGCTGCTGCGAGCCCCAGATCGCGGTGGCCGCCAGGTCCTCGTTCACGCCGGGCTGGAATTTGATGTTGTACTGCTCGAGATGCTTGCGGGCGGCGAACAGCTGCTGGTCGTAGCCGCCGAGGGGGGAACCGCGATAGCCGGAGATGAAGCCTGCCGTGTTGAGGCCTGCGGCGCGGTCGCGTCTGATCTGCGCCATGGGCAGGCGAACCAGCGCCTGGATGCCCGTCATGAAGACGTGGCCGGTGCCTTGGGTATATTTCTGGTCGAGGCTGATAGGCCCTTGGTTGATTCCCATTTAGCCCTCTTTTCGCTGGTCGCGACGGCTGCTTTTTAGCTAGCCATCCGAACTTGTTAGAACCAGTCTATGTCGGATTTTCCGGCCCGCGCAGCACAATTCTGGGCGACCAGGCCCGTCGCTCAAAAATCGCAATATCGTGCCGGGAATATCAGAGGGCCGTTTCGGTTTCTGTCGCAGGACAGGCCCGCGGCGAAATGGCGTAACGCGTCTTGTGGACCGGAAGGTGCGGAAGGTGAATGGATGCGGCGACGACATCGAACGACGGGTGCGATTCTGGCCGGTGTGTTGTTGTGCGGTGCGTTCGCGGCCCGCGAATGCGCCGCTGCGCCAACCGACGACATCATCGCCCGCGGCAAGGCGCTCACGATCGCCGGCGACTGCGCGAGCTGCCATACCGCCGATCCGGCAAAGCCGTTCGCCGGCGGCAAGCGGATCGACACGCCGTTCGGCGCGGTGTTTTCTGCGAATCTCACGCCCGACCGCGATACCGGAATCGGCGGCTGGAGCGACGACGATTTCCTCCGCGCGCTGCGCGGCGGCGTCTCGCCGAACGGGAAGCATTATTATCCCGCCTTCCCCTACCCCTCCTTCACGAAGCTGATCCGCGACGACATCCTGGCGATCCGCGCCTATCTCGCGACGCTGGCGCCGATCAGCAACAGGGCGCCGCCACCGCAGCTGCGCTGGCCGTATTGCTACCGCGTGATGATGCGGGCGTGGAATGCGCTGTTCTTCACGCCGGGCATCATCCAGCCGGACCAGAGCAAGGGCGCGGACTGGAATCGCGGCCGCTACCTGGTCGAGGCGCTCGCCCATTGCGGCGCCTGCCACACGCCGAAGAATGCCTTCGGCGCCGACAAACGCGACGAGGCGCTCGGTGGCAGCGTGGTCCAGGGCATGTTCGCGCCGCGGCTCGACGGCGCGGAGCGCGGCGGGCTGAAGTCCTGGAGCGCTGACGACATCGCCGAATATCTGCAAAGCGGCCGCAACGGGCACAGCCATGCCGGTCCGCTGATGTCCGAGGTGGTGATCAACTCGACCTCGAAGATGAGCGACGCCGATGTGCGCGCGATCGCCGCCTATCTGAAGAGCCTGCCCGCCGGCGCACCGGAGCCGCAGGTCACCTCACCCTCGCCCGCGCAGATGAGCAACGGCGAGCGGATCTATCGCGGCGCCTGCGTCGCCTGCCACGAGCTCGACGGCTCCGGCGCGCCGCGGATCTATCCGCCGCTGCCCGGCAACGCCAATCTGCAATCGGCCAATCCGGCGAGCACGCTGCGCATCATCCTCGACGGTGCGCAGACCGTGACCACACCGCGCGCGCCCAACGCAGGGTCGATGCCGGCCTATCCGAAACTGACCGACCAGGAGGTGGCGGACGTTGCGACCTACATCCGCAATTCCTGGGGCAATGCGGCGCCGGCCGTGACCGCGGACGAGGTCGCCAAAGCGCGGACGGCGAAATAGCGGCTCACCGCTCCTCGTCAGAGAACACGAATTTCGGCATCTCCCATCTGTAGCGGATCGCGAGCATCCGGAAGCTCAGGCCGAGCGCGAAGGTCAGCAGGGTCCAGACCGGTGGGTTGAGGTTCAGTCCGAACGCGGTCGCATAGAACAGCCCCGTCACCACGGAGACGCTGGCGTAGAGCTCGCTGCGGAACAGCAGCGGCACCTCGTTGCAGAGGATATCGCGCAGCACGCCGCCGGCGCAGCCGGTGATCATGCCGGAGACGATCACGATCGGCAGCGAGGCGTCGACCTGCCAGGCCACGTCGCAGCCGGCCATGGTGAACACCACGAGCCCGATCGCATCGAGCACCAGGAATGCGAGATTGAGCCTGACCACCAGCCGCGCCAGCAGGATGGTCGCGAAGGCGCCGGCCGTCGCGACCGCAAGGTAGATCGGGTTCGCGACCCAGAGCAGCGGATAATGCCCGAGCAGCACGTCGCGAATGGTGCCGCCGCCGAGCGCGGTGATCGCCCCGAGCATGCAGACGCCGGCCCAATCCATGCTGCGTCGGCCGGCCGCCAGCGCCGCCGTCATCGATTGCGCCGCAACGGCAATGAACGAGAGCACGTGCAGCACCGAATCGGTGGGCGGCATGGTCCACATTGAAAAGGCCTCATGGAACAGGTTTGGAACCGCTGGGAATCGCCGGTTCCTGCATGAACTGGTTGCAACATTGGCGCGGAACATCCCGACGCGCCAGCCATTGTCCCCTGTGTTTAGCTTTGAGGTGCTAACGGAGGAACTTTGCAATGGCTTACAACCCTGACGATCCGTATCGCGCCAACCTGACCGATGACGAAATCCGCCGTCAGGCGCGCTTCAACAGCCTGGACAACGAGTTGCAGCCGGACCCGGAACTGCGGGAGGGATCGGCAAGCAGCACCAAGATCGCGATGTTCGCAGTTGCGGTGGCCGTGGTGCTCGGCGCGCTGTTCTATGGGTTGAACAATACGTCGGTCCACGAAGCGGGCACGACGCCGTCGACGCAGACCGCGCAGCAACAGCCGGCCAATCCGGCCGGGGCGCCTCCGGGCATGCGCGACGTGACGCCGAAACCCAATAGCCAGCCCGGCACGACCACGGGCGCGGCGCCGGCGCAGCCGGCCAGCCCGCCATCGGACATGAACAAGTCTGACATGAACAAGCCCGCCGCCCCGCCGGCCGGGACTTCGAAGCAATAACTGACGACACTGACCAGGCGCGAGCAGCGGGCCCAAACGGCCCGCTGCTTTTTTGCACGCAAGCTCTACTTGAACATCTTGTTAAGTTCGCCGCCGGGATAGCCGTTGGCGAATTCGGTGAAGGTGCCCTTCTCGGCCATTTCCTTCGCCGCCTTCATGACGCCGGTCCAGGCCATCCGCGCCAGCGCCCCGCCGACGCTGATGCGCCGTACGCCGAGATCGGCCACCGCCTGCAGCGTCAGCTCGGACGCGCCGCCGATCAGGAGATTGACCGGCTTTGGCGCGACTGCCTTCACGACCGCGGTAATTTCCTCTTTCGTCGAGATGCCCGGCGAATAGAGGACATCTGCCCCGGCTTCCGAGTAGGCCTGCAGCCGCTCGATCACCAGATTGAGGTCCTTCTTCCCCCACAGGAATGCTTCGCAGCGGCCGGTGAGCAGCACGCCGCTGTTGTCGGCATCGATTGCCTTGCGCGCCGCTTTGATGCGCTCGACCGCGAGCTTGTGCTCGAACAGCGGATTGGCTGCGTCCCCGGTGGAGTCCTCGATCGACAGCCCGGCGACGCCGGCTTTGACGCCGCGCGCGACGTTGATCGCGACCTTCTCCGGCTCGACGGCGAAGCCGCCCTCGAAATCCGCATTGACGGGAATATCGACCGCCGCGCACATCGCTGTCAGATGATCGCAGACGTCGTCGATGGTGACGCGGTTGTCGGCCTTGGCGATGGTCCAGGCAAAGCCCGCGCTGGTCGAGGCCAGCGCCTTGAAGCCGAGATGCTGCAATGCGCGGGCGCTGCCGGCATCGAACGGGTTCGGAATGATGAAGCATCCGCTCTCGTGCAGCTTCTTGAAGGCTGTGCGTTTGTCAGCAGTTGGCAGTGGCATTGGTCGCTCCCTAGAGTCGTTGGCCGCGCAGAGATAGGCACGAGCCCTGCTGCGCGCTAGGTGGTGTGGACTCTAAGGATTCCCTTTTGAGAGCAAATCAGATTCAAGGCTTCTTTTGGGAGGCAGTCTTGGG
>NZ_JASGSR010000159.1:0-15786 GCF_040446015.1 Bradyrhizobium sp. INPA03-11B | reverse complement strand
CCCCCCCCCCCCCCCCACTATTCACCCACAAGCCGGCAACCGAGATTGCTGGACATGTCTCGTGGGCTCGGAGATGTGTATAAGAGACAGGAGATGGCGGGTTAGGCTTGCGCTAACCCGCCCTGCTCTGCTCCTCGCAACACCTCAGGGCTGCGCGAGGTGCCAGGCGCCGTTGAGAAAGCCGTCGCCGGTGATGTCGCCGGCCTTCTGGTCCTTGGCGAAGGTATAGAGCGGCTTGCCCTTGTAGGCCCACTGCTTCGAGCCATCGTCGCGGGAGATGATGGTGTAGCCGCCTTCGGCCTTGTCGCTGGCTTCCGCCTTCAGCACCGGCCAGTTGGTCGCACAGGGGCCGTTGCAGGCCGACTTGCCGTCGGTGTCCTTGTCGAAGGTGTAGAGCGTCATGCCCTTGGTATCGGTCAGGACGGGCCCCTTCGCCGTCGTGCCGGTCTTGGTCGGCGGCGCGGCAAAGGCGGCAGACGCGAGTGCGAACGAAGCGGCGGTGGCGAGCGCGAGTGCGAGCGTTGTCTTCATGATGTCTCCCTTTCGAATGCAAACGACTTGCATGCCTAAGGACGCGCGAAGGCCTGCACTATTCCACCGGCGGTGCGGAAACAATTTCCGGCCGAGCGACTGATGTGAGGGGAATAAAGCCGAGAGCGCGTGCCGATACCGCCGCGTAGCCCGATCCGAATGAGCTACCGCCTGATCTCCTCCGCCGCGCGCACCAGCGGGCGGTCGGAAATCTGGATCGGGCCGGAGAACGGCGTGCTCATTTCGAGGATCAAATAGATCGCGGCCGAGACCAGCGCCGCCGCGGCGACATAGGTCGAGATCACGACCGCGTTGCGCGGCGCGCGAAAGCCCAGCGTCGCAAACATCAGCGTCAGCCATCCGACCAGAATGCAGATCAGCGGCGACGGGAACGAACCGTCGGACTGCTCGACAAAGGTCCAGCGCTGCTGCACCGCCTGCCGATAGAGCGACCTTGCATCGTTCCACAGCGCAATCTTCTGCTCGTCGTTGAACCTGAGCTCGCGGAGACTGGTGCCGACCTCGTCGAGCAGATGTTCGGACACCTCGTTCGCACGTGAGATCGGCACATCCTTGAGCACTTGCTCGACATAGGCGAGCAGCCGCCGGCGCGGCTCGTCGGCGCTGGGACCGAGCGGCCGCAGGCTGCGGTCGAGCAGGATGAGGTCGGTGGCGAACACATGCAAATTGCGGTCGACCGCCACATAGGTGTTGGCCGAGTTGTTCATCATCAGGCCGAGCAGCAGCGACGGCATGGTGAAGAACAGCGTCGCGACCAGGCGTACCGAGGTATTGGTCTCGTCGCTGCGGTGATGATCCCCGAGCCGGCCATGGATCGCCATGGTCCCAAGCGCGGCGCCGCCGAGCAGCATGAAGATCAGGATGGCGACGAGGACTGCAACCACGGCTTGCGGAGACCTGCGAGAGAATCAGGTGCGCAGGATAGCAAGGGGCGCGGTGCGGCGCATGTCCGGTTGACTAGCCTTCCCCACGCGCTATCCAGTCCGGTGCGGCTTTGGCGCGGCTCCAGGAGGCGCGCAAGGGTGCCTGAGGAGAGAACCACGTGCATATTGTCGACGACAGCGAGGTCAACCGCGTCCTGAGCTTTCCGATCCTGATCGAGGCGATCGAGGCGGCGCACCGGCGGCCCAAGATCGCGGTCCATGACGGCTATCTCGGCGACGACAAGGGCCAGCAGCTGGTGACCCGCAGCGCGGTCGATGCCGGCCGGTTCATGATGACCAAGCTGTACACCAGCTTCCCGGGCAACCTCGCGCACGGCAAGCTGCCGGCCGTGCAGGCGGTCTGCGTGCTGTTCGACGGCAATGACGGCCGGCCGCTCGCGGTGATGGACGCCGCGGAGATCACCCATTGGAAGACCGCCGCGGATTCCGCGCTCGGCGCCAAGCACCTTGCACGGCCAGATGCCGAGACGCTGCTGGTGGTCGGCGCCGGCGAGATGGCGCGCTGGCTGGTGCGCGGCCACCGCACGGTGCGGCCGTCGTTGAAGCGGGTGCGGGTCTGGAACCGGACCGTCGAGCGCGCGCAGGAGCTCGCCACGCTGCTGGAGGCCGACGGCATCGCCGCCGAGGCGGTGAGCGATCTCGACGCCGCGACCGGCGAGGCCGACATCATCACCACCTGCACCCGCTCGCGCGAGCCGCTGATCAAGGGCGCCAATTTGAAGCCCGGCACCCATCTCGATCTGGTCGGCGGCTTCACCCCCGACACCCGCGAGTCCGACGACGAGGCGGCGCGGCGCTCGCGCATCTTCGTCGACCGCCGCGAATCCGCCTTCGATGGCGTCGGCGACATCCTGCAGCCGATCGCCAGCGGCGCGATCAAGGAGAGCGACGTGCTCGGCGACCATTACGACCTCGCGAGCGGTGCAGTCACCGGCCGGCAGTCGGCCGATGACATCACGTTCTTCAAGAACGCCGGCGGCGGCCATCTGGATTTGATGACCTGCGAGACAGTGTTTGCGCAGCTGGGGAAGGAGTTGCGCTAACGGCAAAAACGTAGGGCGGGTTAGCGATGCGTAACCCGCCACCGCTTGATCCACGGAAAGACGGCGGATTACGCCTTCCGCCTTCGCTCGTTGAGCTACGGCGGACGCGGTCGGCTAATCTGCCCTACTTCTCCGCTCTACGTCTCCCGCAACCAGACTTCACCGATCGAGTGATCGGAGCGCTTGCGCAGCACGACGTCGGCGCGCGTCCGCGTCGGAAGGATGTTCTCCCTGAGATTGGCGCGGTGGTGCTCGCGCCACAGCCGCTCCGCGACCTCGCGCGCGTCGCCGGGCGGCAGGTCCCGGTAGTGGTGGAAATAGGAGGCGGGATTCCGGAACGCGGTCGGCTGCAGCCTGAGGAAGCGCTCGACATACCAGGACTGGATGTCGGCCTCGTCGGCATCGAGGTAGATCGAGAAGTCGAAGAAGTCCGAGACCACCACCGGCGCCGTGCCGCGCGCCAGCAGCACATTGAGACCCTCGAACACGAGGATATCCGGCTGCTGGATGACCTGGCGTTCCGACGGCACGATGTCGCCGATCAGATGCGAGTACACGGGCAGCTCGAGCTCGCGTTCACCCGCCTTGGCGGCCGCGAGAAACCGCAGCATCCGCGGCAGATCGTAGCTCTCGGGAAAACCCTTGCGCCGCATCAGGCCGCGCTCTTCCAGAACGCCGTTGGGATGCAGGAAGCCGTCGGTCGTCACCAATTCGACCCGCGGGTGATCGGCCCAGCCGGCCAAGAGCGCACACAGCACGCGGGCAAAGGTGCTCTTGCCGACGCCGACGCTGCCGGCCAACGCCACGATGTAGGGCGAACGGCGCGCCGGCCGGCCGAGAAACTCCGCCTTGACCTGCATCAGATTGCGCGCCGCCGAAAAATGCAGGTTCAGCAGCCGGGTCAGCGGCAGGTAGACGTCACTGACTTCGGCTGACGTGATCGGCCCGTTGAGGCCGCGCAGCGCCGCGAGATCGGCATCCGACAGCGTCAGCGACGTGTTGGCGCGCAGCGCCGCCCAATCGCTCCGGCTGAAGATCATGTAGGCGGACAGTTCGTCGGGGTGGGTCATTGTCCGATCTTGCCGAGGCGGAGCCGGAAACGTCAATGGCCCACAACCGTAGGGCGGGTTAGCGAAGCCTAACCCACCCTACGCTCCCTACTCGGCGGCCTGCTGCGTCGGCGCATCCAGCGCCGCCGACACCTTCGGCGGTGACATCGGCAGGCTGTAGAAGCGCTTGCCGAGCGCGTTGTGCACGGCGTTGGCGACCGCAGCCATGACCGGCACCAGCGGCACCTCGCCGACGCCCTTGACGCCCTGCGGATGCTTCGGGTTCGGCACCTCGACCAGCGCGCAGTCGAGCATCGGCAGGTCGGAGCAGACCGGCATACGATAGTCGAGGAAGCCTGGATTATCGACCTTGCCGTCCTTGTTGTAGATGTACTCCTCGTTCAGCGCCCAGCCGATGCCCTGCGCGACGCCGCCCTGCAGCTGGCCCTCGACATAGCTCGGATGCACGGCACGGCCGACATCCTGCACGGCCGTGTAGCGGATCACGCGCACGATGCCGAGATCGACATCGACCTCGACGTCGCAGATATGCGTGCCGAAACCGCCTTCCGCGCCTTGCGTGTTGAGCTGCACGCTGGCGCCGATCGGACCGCCCTGCGACGGCGCCTTCTCGGCAAGGTCCGCGAGCGTCAGCGGCTCGAACTGGCCGGCGTTCGGGCTGACAGGATGCGCGGCGCCGTTCTCCCACTTCACGGCTTCAGGGTCGATCTCCCAGAGCTTCGCCGCGCGCTCGCGCAAGGTCGCGATCACCTTGTCGGCCGCCTGCGTCACCACCATCGAGGAGGCGAACAGCACACGGCTGCCGCCGGTGAGGTTGGAGAAGCCGACCGTCTGGGTGTCGCCGATGATGACGGAGACGCGCTTGTAGTCGATGCCGAGCAGCTCGGCGCAGATGTTGGCAATGCCGGCGCGCGAGCCGCCGATGTCGGGATGCCCCGTCGTGACGACGACGTTGCCGTCCTCGGTGATGTTCACTTGCGCGGAGGATTCACCGCCGGCATTGAACCAGAAGCCGCTAGCCACACCTCTGCCCTGCAGCTTGCCGAGCGGCGCGGCATAATGCGGATGGTTCTTTGCGGCTTGCAGCGTCTCGATATAGCCGATGCGCGGGAACACCGGGCCGTGCGCGGCCTTGGTGCCTTCCTTCGCCGCGTTCTTCAGCCGCAGCGCCAGCGGATCCACCTTGAGCGCTTCTGCGAGTTCGTCGAGCACGCATTCCACCGCGTAGGCGCCGATCGGCGCACCGGGCGCGCGATAGGCCGCGACCTTGGAGCGGTTCGAGCAGACGTCGAATCCCTCCGACAGCACATGCGGAATGTCGTAGGGCGCAAAGCTGCACCCGACCGCACCGCGGATCGGCGAGCCCGGGAAGGCGCCGGCCTGCAGATAGAAGCTGCCGTGCGCGGCGACGATGGTGCCGTCTTTCTTCGCGCCGATCCTCACCGTGCTCTTCGAGGCCGAGGTCGGCCCGGTGGCGCGCATCACCTCCTCGCGCGTCATCACCATCTTGACCGGGCGGCCGGATTTCTTGGCGAGCAAGGTCGCAAGGGGCTCGAGATAGACAATGGTCTTGCCGCCGAAGCCGCCGCCGATCTCGGCGGGGATGGCGCGGATGTCGCTCTGCGGGATGCCCGTGAGCATCGACGTCATCGCGCGCACCATGAACTGGCCCTGGCTCGACGACCAGATCGTGGTCTTGCCGTCGGCCGCGACCGAGATCAGGCAGGCATGCGGCTCGATATAGCCCTGATGCACCGGGCGCGTCGTGAAGGAGCGCTCGATCACGATCTCGGCGTCCTTGAATCCTATCGCGATGTCGCCCTTCTTGGATTCGATGCGGCCCATGATGTTCGAGGGCTTGCCGTCGAATTTGTTGAATTCGTGCAGGATCGGTGCGTCGGGCTTGAGCGCATCGTCGATCTCGATCGCCCAGGGCAGCACCTCGTAATCGACCTCGATCAGCTTGCAGGCTTCCGCTGCGATCGCCTCCGTGGTCGCGGCGACGGCGGCGACGGGGTGGCCGGGGAACAGCGCCTTGTCGCGCGCCATCACGTTGCGGCACATCCAGCGCATGTCCTGGATGCCGAGCATCACCGCGCCCTTCTCGATCGTGAAGTCGACGATATCACGCGACGTGACCACCGCCTTGACGCCGGGCAGCGCCTCGGCCTTCGCGGTGTTGATCGACTTGATGCGGGCATGCGGATGCGGGCTGCGCAGCACCTTGCCCCAGATCATGCCGGGCATGGTGGTGTCGGCGGCAAACGCCGCGCGCCCCGTGACCTTGTCGACGCCATCGGGCCGGATGGTGCGCTGGCCGATCCATTTGTTGTTGACGACGTTCATCGTGCAGTCTCCCGCATTTCAGCCGCGGTCTCCATCACCGCGCGGACGATCTTGTCGTAACCGGTGCACCGGCAGAGATTGCCGGCGAGCCAGAAGCGGACTTCCTCTTCGGTCGGATCGGAATTTTTGGCGAGCAACGCCTCGGAGGCGACCAGCATCCCCGAGGTACAGATGCCGCATTGGAGCGCGGCGTGCTCGAGGAACTTCTGCTGCAACGGATGCAGTCTGTCGCCCTTGGCCATGCCCTCGATGGTGCGGATCTCGTGGCCCTCGGCTTCGGCCGCGAGCATCAGGCAGGAGCAGACCAGCCGGCCGTCGAGCGTGATCGAACAGGCGCCGCAATCGCCGGAGGCGCAGCCTTCCTTGGAGCCGGTGAGCCCCAACTGCCCGCGCAACGCGTCGAGCATGGTCTCATAGGGCTCGCACAGGAATTCGGCCGGCTCGCCGTTGACCGAGGTGGTGACGTGCAGTTTCGCCATGGTGCTAATGTCCTCCCGCGCGCTGGGCGGCGATCGCGGCGGTACGCTTCAGCAGCACGCCGGCGGTTTTGGTGCGATACGCGATGGTGCCGCGCTTGTCGTCGATCGGACGACAGGCGGCGCGGCATGCCGCGCTAGCTGCTTCCAGCGCCGCATCGTCGAGCTTCGAACCAACAAGCGCCTTGGCCGCCGGTTCAACGAGAAGCGCGGTCGGCGCCACCGCACCAAGGCCGACGCGTGCCGCGGTGCAGACGCCGTCCTTCAGGGTCAGGCTGACGCCGATCCCAACCACCGCGATGTCCATCTCGGTGCGCGGAATCATCCGCAAGTAGGCGTCGCCCGAACCCTTCGGCCGCGGCGGGAGTGCAAAACTGACCAGGATCTCGCCCGGCTTGAGGTTGGTGCGGCCCGGTCCGGCCGGCACGTCCTCGACCTTGATCTCGCGGCGGCCGTTCGGGCCCTGCACGATGACGACCGCGCCCGCCGCGATCATCGCCGGCACGCTGTCGCCGGCCGGCGAGCCGTTGCAGAGATTGCCGCCGGCGGAGGCGCGGCCCTGCACCTGTTTGGAGCCGATCAGGTTCACGGCCTCGAGCACGCCGGGCCACACCTTGCCGAAGCGCGCGTGCTCGGCGAGCTCCATGCCGGAGACGGCGGCCCCGACGCGGAAACCGCCATCGGCGGTCTCGGTGATCTCGGTCATCTCGCCGATCTTCTTGATGTCGACGATCAATCCCGGCCGCACCAGGCCGGAGCGCATTTGCACCAATAAGTCGGTACCCCCAGCCATAATGCGGGCGGCACTCCCGGCGGCAGCAAATGCGCCAATCGCTTCATCAAGCGTGCGCGGTGCTACGTATCGGATATCGGTCATGACGGTTCTTCCAGTCTCCCTCGGCTGCTCGTTCGCGCTGCTTGTTCCCTTAAGGGGATATGGCCTTATTGCTGGCCGGCAGGACCATAAGCCTACACGGCGGATCAGGGTCCGAACAGCCTGCGAGGTGCGGCAGGAAGCGCAGGCTCCTATGCAGGATGCGGACTTGTGCGGTGCCGGCGATGGCGCGCGCCGCGACCGCGGTCATCGAACGTTCACCTGACCGATCCAGGAAATCTGACGCCAGACTGGCGGCACGGCCCTTGCTTGCTTTCAACAACGAATTCGTGAAGCATGCCGGTCGCTGCGGCATACGTGCCGGCGCAACGATAAATCGGGAGATGCTGAATGGCGGATGTTTCGCGCAGAACACTCCTCAAGCTCGCGGCCAGCGTGCCGCCGGCGATCGCGGCCCCGGCCATCCTGTCATCGCGCGCGGTCGCCGCGGCCAAGGGCAAGACCGTCACCGCTGTGATGCATTCGGACCTGCGCATCATCGATCCCGGTTTCACCACCGCCTACATCACCCGCGACCATGGCTACATGGTCTACGACACGCTGCTCGGCATCGATTCCAGCTTCAAGGTCCGGCCGCAGATGGCGGACTGGACCATCTCCGACGACAAGCTAACCTACACCTTCACGCTGCGCGACGGCCTGAAATGGCATGACGGCGCGCCGGTCACGGCCGAGGACTGCATCGCCTCGCTGAAGCGCTGGACCGCCGTCGACGGCATGGCGCAGAAGCTGGCCGAATTCACGGCTTCCCTCGAAGCCAGCGGGCCGAAGGCCATCGTGCTCAAGCTCAAGGAGCCGTATGGCCTCGTGCTGGAGTCGCTGGCAAAGCCCTCGTCCTACGTCGCGTTCATGATGCCGAAGCGGCTCGCCGGGACGCCGCCCGGCATGCAGATCGCCGAACAGATCGGCTGCGGGCCGTTCAAATTCGTGGCGAGCGAATTCCAGCCGGGCGTGAAGGCGGTTTATGAGCGCAACGCCGACTACGTGCCGCGCAAGGAAAAGCCGGATTGGCTGTCGGGCGGCAAGGTCGCGAAGGTCGATCGCGTCGAATGGATCACGATGCCCGACGCGCAGACCGCGATCAACGCGCTGCAATCCGGTGAGATCGACTTCCTGGAACAGCCCTCGGTCGACCTGCTCACGGTGCTCGAGGCCAATTCCGATCTCACCGTGGCCGTGCTGAACAAGTTCGGCTTCCAGATCGAGGGCCGGATGAATTTCCTGCATCCGCCGTTCGACAACCCCAAGGTCCGCCGCGCCGCCTTCCTGGCGATGAACCAGAAGGACGTGCTCGACGCCACCGTCGGCAACGCGAAGTTTTACGAGATTTGCGGCTCCTATTTCGCCTGCGACACGCCGCTCGCCAGCGACGCCGGCGCGGAGACGCTGATCAAGGGCAACGGCATGGCCGAGGCCAAGAAGGCGCTCGCCGCCTCGGGCTATGACGGCACGCCCGTCGTGATCATGATCCCCGGCGACGTGCAGACGCTGAAGGGGCCGCCGACGGTCGCAGCGCAGCTGTTGCGCGCGGCCGGCTTCAATGTCGACGCGCAGGTGACGGACTGGCAGACCGTGGTGAGCCGCCGCGCCAGCCAGAAGCCACCCAAGGAAGGCGGCTGGAACCTGTTCTTCACCTTCACCGGCGCCACCGAGGTGATGAACCCGATCGTCAACAACCAGATCGCCGCGAACGGCAAGAAAGCCTGGTTCGGCTGGCCCGAAGACGCCAAGCTCGAGCAGATGCGCGACGCCTACGCGCGTGCCGCTTCTCCTGAGGAGCAGAAGAAGTTCGCCGTGGAGATCCAGAAGGAAGCCTACGAACAGGTGATCTACATCCCGCTCGGCCAGTTCCGCTTGCCGAGCGCCTGGCGCAAATCGCTGACCGGCGTGCTCGAAGGCCCGGCGCCGCCGGTGTTCTGGAACGTCGACAAGACCGAATAGGATCGGCGGCGCGATCGACACGCGCCGCCGATCAACGTTGGGCCGGCCGAAGCGCGTGCAGCCGGGCGCTGCAAAATATCGAAAACAACCCCATGCAAAGGAGCCGACGGCCGCCGGCGTTCGACCATGCAACTTGACACGTCGGGCAAATCAGGGGCATATTTCCAATATTCCGAAATCATGCCCTCGCCCGGTGATTGCGTCGGCGCCGTCGCCTTCGCCCCATTCAGCGCGCGCTCTTGCACGCGAAAGATCTGCGAGATGGCTGGCCGTGGACTCACAAAGTCGGCTTTTGGGGGAAGCGTTAGTTGCCAGGATCGGTCGTCATCGACGGCTTTTGACCCAGAGCGGACCCGAGCAAGCGTGTGGGACCAGACGATTGCCGCGCAATGGAAACAGTGTTTTCATCGCGCTGGCCACAGCCAATGTTCAGTACGGGGGCATTTCGTGCCAAAATATAATTGGAGCGTCTCTCTCGCAATTTTGCTGTTTGCCTCTACTTCTCTTTCTGCTCACTCGGAGGAGCGCTGCTCCGTAGGCGCCCTGAAGGGCAGCTACATTTTTGTCGGAAGGGGCTTTATTGAAGCCATCGAGCCGACCATACAGCGCGTTCACTATGGGATTTTCGTCTTCGACGGGGCCGGGAAGCTGTCTGGCAAACAATCATCCAGCCGGGGCGGCAAGATAGGCCGTGAAAAACTGGAGGGGACATACACGTTGGATGCCGATTGCACCGGCACGCTCACTCTCGCCACAGTCGGTTATGGCAAGCCCGGCTTCGAGACCCACTGGGACCTCTATGTTGCCGAGGACCATAAGCGCGGCCACATCGTTCGGATGGACGAGGGCAATATGGCCGTCCGCAGCTTTGAGAAATAGCCGCAACAGCGCTAGGCGGCGGCCGAGTTGATGACAGCTTGTGGCCCGTAGCTGACCTCCGGGACCATCGAGGAGATGTCGGATACGAGAGTACAGCGGACACCGCCCCCCCCCCCCCGAGGCCGGGACGTCGCACACTTTTGACCCATAGCGGTCCGCAGCCACAACGCTGCATCACGATGCGCGGCTTCGTCCCGGCGTTACGCTTCACCTCCGCGTCCGTCACGGGGCGATCACCACTCCCCCCGGGAATGCGATCTACCTGGCGTGATCGCTGTTCACCACCAGTATGGCCACCGCCACGCCTCATAGCGGCTCCACGACGACTCCAGGGGCGGGCCGAATGGATCGACCCGGTCGTCTTCAGGGCGATATTGATATCGTGGAACAATATAATAATCCCACGGGGTTGGCCTTATCACGGGCGTCGGGATAACGACCCTCCTTGGTTCATGGACGACTTGTACCTTCCGCGCCCGGGCTTCCGCACCAGACGTTCCGAGGTTACACAGCACCAAGGCCGCTCCGAGAGCGCACGCGACGGTCATGATCTTCATGCATCGTCCTCCTTGCCTGAGAGTGCAAAAGGACGCCAAGCAAGGCAAGCCAATTCGGTCTCGACTGGCTTGAATGAGCGCTTATGACCCGTACCTGACGGGTCGCCGGGAATGTCGGCTCGTCGAGGTGAACCGGGGGGTCCCGGTTTTCGGTCGCTATGGGCGGCTTATGACCCGAAGCTGATTTGGGGCACGCAAATTCTCCTAAAAATCTGCAAAAACCGAAACCGGTCTATGGCCTATGATGCCCACCGTCGTGTTTCATTGAGATAGGTCGTTCCGGCTTGAGCAGCGCACTAAACATTCTCTTCGGGCTTCGTCATGGCGGCCGCAACTTAAGGACTTGGCGTACTGCCGTCCTGGTCGCAAGCGCGACGATGTTCATCGCTTGTCTTACCCAAACAGCATTCGTAACCGAATGTTGCTACGTTGTGGGGGAGAGAAGAAGCGAGCCCGGTCTTGGCATATTGCTTATGGGATGGGGTGGCGTGCTCAGCAGTTGGCTTCACCCGCCGCTTTTCGTCCTAATACTCGCGGGTTGGTTGTGCGCCTGCGCAAGATGGTACCTTGCCGCCTTGATCTGCGCTTTCTCTTCCATCGCCGTGGTCGCTGGTTTTCACGAACAGTTGCTTCCCAATGCAGGCTATGCGGCTTGGCTTGCCAACCCAATCATTGCAACCGCCTGGTTCTTATATCTTGCCGACAAGCGATCCGCAGCGTTGATCTCTGCCGTCCTTGCGTTGGGACTTACGCTGACGTTTCTGGGAGTAGCTACCGTCCCACTCAGTGATAAGTTCAGCGAGTTGGAGATTATTTCATATGGAAGCGGTTATTGGCTCTGGATTGCAAGCGCTGCAATTCTCGTGGCGGGCGTGAGTGCACATAACCTGCCTCTTCAGGTGAGCGAGAGCTGACGCCAAGCCGCATCAGGGCTCATCGATCAGCCCTCGCGATCGCGCTGATCGTTGCTTCAAGGACCAAAGCCATTTCGCGCGGGTGTATTGCCCGTGAATGCGGGCATCCTTCCCGACGTTTCCGGCAATCCGCCCGACGGCAAGCAGGCACAGGACGCATCGTATTCAGGGGGATCGGCGAGAGGCCGGCGGCGCGCCGGTGCTATGCTGTCGTCTCGCCCAAGCCGCAGTTTGAATCGCGAGAACGGACATGGAAGCACGCGGATTTTACCACGAGGGGATGCTTGGGCTGCAGGAGCAGGCCGATGGCCGGCGCCTGGCCGATTTCCTGGCGACCAGCGCCAGGCACGGCGAATTTTCCGAACGGGACGTGGCGCACATCACGGCGGCAAGTTTCTTCTTCATTGCGTCATCTCATGGCGATCATCCGGACTGCAGCTTCAAGGGAGGCGATCCCGGGTTCGTCAGGATCATCGGCCCGAGCACGCTGGAGTTTCCCGACTACGACGGCAACCTGATGTACCGGACGCTCGGCAATATCGCCATGAATCCGAAGGTCGGGCTGTTGTTCATGACCTTCGACGGCAGGAGCTACCGGATTCGCATCAACGGAGACGCCAGCATTCATCGCGACGCCGAAAGCCTGACGCGCCACCACGGCGCCAAGGCCGTGATCCGCGTCGAATGCCGCGACATCTATCCAAACTGTCCGCGCTATGTGCCCGATCTCGCCATGACGGCACGCTCCGCCTTTGTGCCGCGCCCGGGCGAGACGCCGCCGACGCCGGAATGGAAAACGCTGCCGGAGGTCGTACCGCACCTGCCGCAGTCCGGCACGCGGGGCGCCCCGACTTCAAGCCGGGACAGTGTTGGGCAACGCGATGCATAAAGCCCGGTGCAGGCCGACAGCTTGGGCTGCGATCATCGGCGTCAGCTTCCTTGCCGCCGCCAACGCGCTTGCGGAAAGCCGCAAATACGATCCCGGCGCCAGCGACACCGAGATCAGGATCGGGCAGACCATGCCCTATAGCGGGCCGGCGTCGTCCGTCTCGGTGATCGGCAAGCTCCAGGCCGCCTATTTCCGGATGATCAACGAGCGCGGCGGAATCAACGGACGCAAGATCAAGCTGATCTCCTATGACGATGCGGCGACGCCATCCAAGACGGTCGAGCAGACCCGCAAGCTGGTCGAAGGCGACGAGGTGCTGTTCACCTTCCAGACGCCCGGCACGGCCTCCAACGTCGCCGTTCAGAAATATCTCAACGACCATCACGTCCCGCAGCTGTTCGTTGGGGGGCGCTCGACGCGCTTCGAGGATCCCGCCGAGTTTCCATGGACCATGGGATTCGCGCCGAACCTGCGGACCGAGATTCGCGTCTACGTGCGCTTCATCCTCGACAATTATCCGGACGCCAGGATCGGCCTGCTCTACCAGAATGACGAGAGCGGCAAGGACTATCTCGCCGGCCTGAACGACGGGCTCGGCGTGAAGGCTGCAGTGATGCTCGCGTCCGAGGCGCCCTATGAGATGACGGACCCGACCATCGACTCGCAGGTGGTGCGGCTCAAGGCCGCCGGCGTCAACGTGCTGATCGACATGGCCGCGCCGAAGTTCGCCGCCCAGGCGATCCGCAAGGCCGCGGAGCTCGGCTGGAAGCCTGTTAATCTGCTCGGCGTCGGCTCGTCCTCGATCGACGCGGTGCTGGCGCCCGCGGGACTTGAGAACGTCAAGGGGCTGATCTCGGCGAGCTCGTTCAAGGAGGCCGCCGACCCGACCTGGGCGGACGATGCGGGCATGAGGACATGGACGGCCTTCATGGCCTCGTATTTTCCGGAGGGGGACAGAAAGAGCATCTTCACGACCTACGGCTACAGCGCGGCCGAGCTCTTGGTGCAGGTGCTGCGGCAATGCGGCGACGATCTCTCGCGCGACAACGTCATGCGCCAAGCGGCCAATCTCAGGGATGTGAAGCTCGATCTGCTGCTGCCGGGCCTCTCCATCAACACCAGCCAGAGCGACTATCGTGTGGTCAAGCAGTTCCGGATGATGCGCTTCACCGGCGAGCGCTGGGAGCCATTCGGACCGATGGTCGCTGATTGACCCTGCTGCGCGAGGAATATTGAAAAGATCGAATGAAATCGGCGGCGCGATTGTCGCACGCCGCCTCCCTTCGCCTCTCCCGCTTGCGGGGGAGGCCGCAGCGCATCGGAGATGCGATGCGGGTGGGGGCTCTCTCCATAATGCGATTCGCGGAGAGGGCCCCCACCCCAGCCCTCCCCCGCAAGCGGGAAGAGGGAGCGCACTTCCTTGCGGCCGCTATTCGACCTCATCGCATGATCGCGGCCTTACTGACCGTTGGTCCGGCGCGCGGCCTTCGGTGCCTCGTCCTTCAGCTTCTCCAATGCGCCGGGCATCATCTGCCCGAACATCGAGCTCAGCATCGCGGTCGGGATCAGGCCGGCGCTGTTGCCCTCCGTGCCCTGCCCGCCCGACATCAGGAATTGCGGCACCAGCGGCTGATTGATCCGCGTCAGCGCCTCGGCGAACTTCGCGAAGTTCTGCTCGGCAAGCCGGTACTCCGGCCCGCCATAGGCATCGACCGACAGCTTGGTCGCCTGCGCGTTCGCGGTGCCGACCGCCAGCACCCGGTCGGCCTCACCCTGGCCTTCCAGCCGTGACTGCTGGCCGACCGCGGCTGCGGTCACCTTCCGCGTCTCGGCATCCTTCTGCGCGCGGGCGAGTGCCGCGGCGCCCTCGTTCTCGTTGACCTTGACCTGGATCAGCGACTGCGTCAGCGCCGACTGCGCCGCCGCCGTCGCCTTGGCTTCGTTCAGCGCGCGCTCCTGCACCGCGGCCTTCTCCTGCTCCTGATAGGTCTCGATCTGCTCGCGCGCGATCTGGCGCGAGCGAAGCTGGATCAGGATGTTCTCGATGGTGTGGTCACCGGGCGCCGCACGCGGCGTGCCGATCAGGACCTCCTGAAGGTCGAGCGAATAGCTCTCGAACCTCGCCTTCATGTCGTGGGCCGCTTCCGCCTGGATCGCGGCGCGGTTCTGCAACAGCTCGATCAGCGTCATCTTTTGCGCGATGTTCTTGAAGAACGCAGAGACCATCGGGTCGAGTGTCTGCTCGACCAGCTTCTTCACGTCGCCGAAGCGCTGGATGATCATCGGCGCCTTCTTGTAGTCGATGTGCATCACCACCGAGAGCGGCAGCGTCGGCTCGAACGCGTCCTTGGTGATCAGCGAGATCTCGGACAGGTTCTCGTCGAGCTTCATCGCGCCAACCTCGCCACGCATCCATTTCAGGATGAAGTTGACGGTCGGAATGATCTCGATCTTGCCGGCATAGGTGTTGAAGGCGTATTTGCCCGGCAGCAGCGGGTCCTTCCAGACGCCGCGGCTGCCGTTGAGCACCAGCTCGCCATGGCGATACTGCTCGCCCGAGACGTCGTCGGTGCGCGGGCCGGTGTAGAAGATGACGACGCCGACATTACCGACCGGGATCACCGTCTTCGGCACCGCCTCGACGGTCGCGAACAGCCGGTTGATGTACCAGGTGCCCTCGACGATGACCTGGAGCTGGCGGCCGCGATAGCCGCCGGCGCTGAGGAATTTCTCGGGCTCCTGGAAATTGTTGTGAAAGGTCGCAGCATCATGCAGCTCGATGCCGACCTCGGGCGCGATGATCTCGCCCGGAGGCAGCGACGGGCCGTCATGCACGGTGACGATGCCGACCAAATCGTGGTCGGCCGCCAGCACGACCGGGGCAAAGCCCCAGCGCTCGGTGATCGTGAGTTGCATGCTCTCGAGCACGCCGCGCTCGCGCTCGCTCAAGGCATGACCGTAGACGCGCTCGTCGGTGATCACGGCGAACTGCGTGGTGTTGATCGCATAGGTACCCTCGCGCAGGATCTTGCGCTGCGGACCCTTCTGGCCGCCGCCGAGCAGGAAGCGGCGCGCGTCCTGGAAGTCCGACTTGTCCTCGGTGTCGTTGGCACCGAGCACCTGCGACGGCTCCAGCGCCGCGCCGTCGCGCGCGAACACATAGGCGATCTTGCCCTGGCCGACGGTCACGAGGTCCGAGCGATGGATCCGGTACATGAGGGGAAACATCACGTGCAGGCCGCCGCGCAGCACCTCCGGCTCATAGCCGGCCTCGCCGTTG
>NZ_JASGSR010000158.1:0-16226 GCF_040446015.1 Bradyrhizobium sp. INPA03-11B | reverse complement strand
ATCATTTGCTGCATCAGGAGCGCATTGTCGGTGCGCTGCATCTGGCCTCTGAGCAAGCGGCACCCCTCTCCCCAACCCTCCCCCGCAAGGGGGGAGGGAGCCCTGCCAGTCCCGTTGCGGCTTCGCATGATGCCGTGTCGGCGCTTCACTCAAGTGAGGTGAGCACTGCTCTCTCATTCCCTCCCCCCTTGCGGGGGAGGGGCAGGGAGAGGGGTAAGCCCAGGCGGCGGTGCTCGTGGCTACCCCGCTCCCCAACCCTCCCCCACAAGGGGGGAGGGAGCCCTACCAGTCCCGTTGTGGCTTTGCATGGTGCCGTTGGGAGCAAGTCATGCTGACCCTGATCGGCAAGCGGCTGCTGTTCGCGATCCCGTCGCTGATCGGGGTCGTGATCGTGACGTTCCTTCTCACACGCGCGCTGCCGGGCGATCCCGCGGCGTATTTCGCCGGACCTGCGGCAACCAAGGAGGCGGTCGACCAGATCAGGAAGAAGCTCGGCTTCGACAAGCCGCTGATCGAGCAGTTCGTCCGCTACACCGGCGATCTCGCCCATGGCGATCTCGGCACCTCGCTGACCACGGGCCAGCCGGTGGCCGCCGAGTTGCGCAACCGCCTGCCGGCATCGGCTGAGCTCACTCTGCTTGGCCTCGTCGTCTCGATCGTGATCGCGATCCCGCTCGGCGTGCTGGCGGCGACGCGGCCGGGCTCCTGGATCGATCATCTCTGCCGCGTCACCACCACGGCCGGCGTATCGCTGCCGGTGTTCTTCACCGGGCTCGTGCTGGTCTATGTGTTCTATTTCCGGCTCGGCTGGGCGCCGGCGCCGCTCGGCCGGCTCGACGTGTTCTACAGCGCGCCGCCGACCGTCACCGGCTTCTATCTGATCGATACGCTGATCGCGCGCGACGTCGAGGCGTTTCGTTCTGCGCTCAGCCAACTGATCCTGCCGGCGGTGACGCTTGCGATCTTCTCGCTGGCGCCGATCGCGCGCATGACGCGCGCCTCGATGCTGGCGGTGCTGGCGTCGGATTTCGTCCGCACCGCGCGCGCCAGCGGCCTGTCGCCGGGCAAGGTGATCGTGACCTACGCCTTCCGCAACGCGATGCTGCCGGTCATCACCACGCTCAGCATGGTGTTCTCCTTCCTGCTCGGGGCCAATGTGTTGGTCGAGAAGGTGTTCGCCTGGCCCGGCATCGGCTCCTACGCGGTCGAGGCGCTGATCGCGTCCGATTTTGCGCCCGTCCAAGGCTTCGTGCTGACCATGGCGGTCATGTACGTGCTGCTCAATCTTCTGATCGATATCCTCTATGGCGTGATCGATCCGCGCGTCCGGCTGGAGGGTTAGGGCATGAGCAGCGTTGCGCCGACCGTCGAACCCGCAGGTCCCGCCCGCACCTCCGGGCTCGCCGCCGTCTTCGAGCAGACGCGCTATGTGCTGGGCGAGAACAAGGTCACCGGCTTTGCCTTCGCGCTGCTGATCCTGATCATGTTCGCCGCGCTGTTCGGTCCGTACGTCGTGCCGTACGATCCGCTCGCTTCCGATACCGCCGCGGCATTGAAACCGCCGTCTACCGCGCACTGGTTCGGCACCGATCAGCTCGGCCGCGACATCTTCAGCCGTGTCATCGTTGCAACCCGGCTCGATACCTTCATCGCGGTGGCCTCCGTCGTGCTGGTGTTCCTGATGGGCGGGCTCGCCGGCATTGCGGCCGGCTATTTCGGCGGCTGGACCGATCGCATCGTCGGCCGCATCGCCGACACCATCATGGCATTTCCGTTGTTCGTGCTGGCGATGGGCATCGTCGCGGCGCTCGGCAATACCGTGCAGAACATCATCATCGCGACCGCGATCGTGAACTTTCCGCTCTATGCCCGTGTCGCGCGCGCGGAAGCCAACGTCCGCCGCAATGCCGGCTTCGTGCAGGCGGCGCGGCTGTCAGGCAATGGCGAGTACCGCATTCTGCTCGGGCACATCCTGCCCAACATCATGCCGATCATGATCGTGCAGATGTCGCTGACCATGGGCTATGCGATCCTCAATGCCGCGGGCCTGTCGTTCATCGGCCTCGGCGTCCGGCCGCCGACCGCGGAGTGGGGCATCATGGTCGCCGAGGGCGCCGGCTTCATGGTGTCCGGCGAATGGTGGATCGCGCTATTCCCCGGCCTTGCGCTGATGATCGCGGTGTTCTGCTTCAACCTGCTCGGCGACGGCCTGCGCGACATCGTCGACCCGCAGCGGAGGACGTGATGACTGGTAAATGCGGGCAGGGAGGCGCAGCGTTTGGAAGTGAGGAGGGCACTGCTCTCACATTCCCTCCCCCCTTGCGGGGGAGGGGCAGGGAGAGGGGTAGCCACCAACTCCGACCTTGCCTGGGGCCACCCCTCTCCCCAACCCTCCCCCGTCGCAAGTCGGGCCTGCCCGACTTGCGCAGTTCAATAATACGCAACCGGGGTGAACCCCGGTTGCGTGGGGGAGGGAGCGTGAGAGCGGTGCCCGCCTTACTTTGCATGGGGTTGTTTTCGATATTTTGTGGGAGGCGCGCATGACCGCGCAGCCATTGCTCGACGTCAGCGACCTCACCGTCGAGTTCTCCACCCGCCGCGGCATCGTGAAAGCCGTGCAGCACGTCAACATCTCCGTCGGCAAGGGTGAGACCGTCGGCATCGTTGGCGAGTCCGGCTCCGGCAAGTCGGTGACATCTTACGCGGTGATGCGCATCCTCGATCGCGCCGGCCGGATCGCCGAGGGCTCGGTGATGTTCTCCGGCATCGACGTCAAGGGGGCGACCGAGAGCCAGATGCGCGACCTGCGCGGCCGCGAAGTCTCGATGATCTTCCAGAATCCGCGCGCCGCGCTCAATCCGATCCGCAAGGTCGGCCACCAGATCGAGGACGTGCTGCGCCAGCATGTGCAGCAGGCCCAGGTCACCGACCGCGGCGAGACTGCGATCGAGGCGCTGGAGCGGGTCAAGATCGCGCGGCCGCGCGAGCGCTATCATGCCTATCCGTTCGAGCTGTCCGGCGGCATGTGCCAGCGCGTCGTGATCGCGCTCGCGCTGGCCTGCAATCCGCAGCTCCTGATCGCCGATGAGCCCACCACCGGCCTCGACGTCACCACCCAGAAGGCGGTGATGGATTTGATCGTCGAATTGACGCGGCGCCGCGCGATGTCGACGATCCTGATCACGCACGATCTCGGCCTCGCCGCCGCCTATTGCGACCGCGTCGTGGTGATGGAGAAAGGCCGCGTGGTCGAGACGGCTCGCTCGGCCGACATCTTCGCCGCACCCCAACACGATTACACGAAGAAGCTGATGCGCGCGACGCCGCGGCTTGGTGTTTCGCTCAGGGATCTGCTGCCGGAGGGGGATGAGGCGCCGACGACGGCCGGGACCGCGGGCGTGCCTGCGCCTGTGGAGCGCGGGCAGCCCCTCCTGTCAGTCGAAAAGCTCGTCAAGGAATACCCCCGCCAGGGCGCAGGCTCGGTGCTCACAAAACTGTTCGGCCGCAAGCCGCCGGTCGAGGAGGAGATCTTCCGCGCCGTCGACGGCATCAGCTTCTCGATCGACCATGGCGAGAGCGTCGGCCTGGTCGGCGAATCCGGCTGCGGCAAGTCGACGACGTCGATGATGGTGATGCGGCTGCTCGACCAGACCTCCGGCCGCATCATGTTCGATGGCGAGGACATTGGCGGCATCATGCCGCAATCCTTCGCGCGGCTGCCGCGGCGCAGCCAGATCCAGATGGTGTTCCAGGATCCGACCGACAGCCTCAATCCGCGCTTCACCGCGGCGCGCGCGATCGCGGACCCGATCATGCAGCTCGGCGATATCAGGGGGCGCGACGCGCTCCGCGACCGCTGCGAGGAGCTCGCGCGGCTGGTCGGTCTGCCGGTCAATCTCCTGGATCGCTTTCCGCACCAGCTGTCCGGCGGCCAGAAGGCCCGCGTCGGCATCGCGCGCGCGATCGCGCTGCACCCGAAGCTCGTTATCCTGGACGAGCCGACCGCGGCGCTCGACGTGTCGGTGCAGGCCGTCGTGCTCAATCTGCTGCAGGACCTCAAGCAGTCGATGGGCATGAGCTATCTGTTCGTGTCGCACGATCTCAACGTGGTGCGCCTGCTGTGTGATCGCGTCATCGTGATGCGTGCCGGCCGCATCGTGGAGCAGGGCACGTCCGAGGACGTCTTGGGCAATCCGCAGGATGCCTATACAAAAGAACTGCTGACGGCGATCCCGCATCCGCCGTTGCCGGTTTCCTGACGCATGATCCGGAAAAGTGGGAACCGGTTTTCCGAATAGATCATGCGCAAAATCGTTATTGGGAGCGAAATGGCCGATCATCTCGACGACTACGTGAATGCCGCCGCCCGTGCGCTGGAGCTGCCGCTGGACGACGCCTGGCGTCCGGCGGTGCGCGCCAATCTCGAGGTCGCGCTGCGGTTGGCGAAACTGGTCGATGACTTCGCGCTGCCCGATGACGCCGCCTCGGCGGCGATCTATTCGGCCTGAGATCGCGATGTCCGAAATTCCCGCGTCCATGTCGGCCGCCGAAATCGCGCAGGCCGTCTCAGCCCGCAAGGTCACGGCCGTTGCAGCGACCGAGGCTGCGCTCGCGCGCATCGCTGTTCACGACAAGGTCCTCAATGCCTTCACCGACGTCACCGCCGATCGCGCGCGTGCGAAGGCGCGTGTGATCGATGCGGAGATCGCAGCGGGAAAATCCGTCGGTCCGCTGGCCGGCGTACCGTTCGCGGTGAAGAACCTGTTCGACGTAGAGGGCCTTTCGACCCGCGCCGGCTCGAAGATCAATCGCGACCTGCCGGCCTCGCCGCGCGATGCCACGCTGATCGAGCGGATGGAAGCGGCCGGTGCCGTGCTGGTCGGCGCGCTCAACATGGGCGAATACGCCTACGACTTCACCGGCGAGAACGCGCATGACGGTCCTTCGCGCAATCCGCATGATCCGGCGCGGATGGCCGGCGGCTCCTCGGGCGGCTCCGGCAGCGCCGTCGGCGGCGCGCTGGTGCCGATCGCGCTCGGCTCCGATACCAACGGCTCGATCCGGGTGCCGTCGTCATTCTGCGGCGTCTTCGGCCTGAAGCCGACCTACGGCCGGCTGTCACGCGCGCGCTCCTTTCCGTTCGTTGCAAGCCTCGATCATCTCGGTCCGTTCGCGCGCAGCGTGACGGATCTCGCCCTCGCCTACGACGTCATGCAGGGGCCCGACACTGACGATCCCGCCTGCGTCGCGCGACCGGTCGAGCCCACGATGCCGCTGCTGGCCGAGGGGATCAACGGGCTACGGATTGCGATCGCAGGCGGCTATTTCCAGCAGAATCTGTTGCCGGAGGCCGTCGAAGCCGTCGCGCGCGTCGCAAAGGCGCTCGGCGCGACGCAGATCGTGGAGCTGCCGGAAGCGGCACGCGCCCGTGCGGCGGCCTTCATCATCACCACGACCGAGGGCGCCGCGCTGCACCTCGATCGGCTGCGCAAGCGTCCGAACGATTTCGATCCGGCGGTGCGCGACCGCTTGTTTGCGGGCGCGATGATCCCGGCGGTTCATGTCGACAAGGCGCAGAAGTTCCGCCGCTGGTATCGCGCCAGGGTGCTGGAGCTGTTCCAGTCGGTCGACGTGATCCTGGCGCCGGCAACCCCGTGCACCGCACCGAAGATCGGTCAGGCCAATTTTATGCTCGATGGGGTCGAGCTCCCGGTGCGTCCCAATATCGGTATCCATACCCAGCCGATCTCCTTCATCGGCCTGCCGGTGGCCGCCGTGCCGGTGCCGCTTGAACTGATGCCGATCGGCGTTCAGATTATTGCCGCCCCCTGGCGCGAGGACATCGCGCTTCGGGTCGCTTATGCACTAGAACGGATGGGCGTCGCGGCCGCGCCGGCGCCAAGAGGATTCTAGTATGGACATCGATCTTCCCGACGTGCTCGCCGAAGTCACCGCCCAGTTCCAGCGATATGAGACGGCGCTGGTCTCGAACGATGTGGCGGTGCTCGACGAGCTGTTCCGCAACGACAGCCGCACGCTGCGCTACGGCATCGGCGAGAACCTTTATGGTTACGCCGAGATCGCGGCGTTCCGCGCCGGGCGGCCGGCGGCCGGGCTGATGCGCAAGATCGATCGCACCGTGATCACGACCTATGGCCGCGACACCGCGATCGCCTCGACGCTGTTCTATCGGGACAGCACTCCGGGTAGGGTGGGACGGCAGATGCAGACGTGGATTCGCTTCCCCGAGGGCTGGAGAATCGTCGCAGCCCATGTCAGCGTCATCGACGAGCCCAAGGGCGTTTGAACAAGAGCGCTTGAGCCATGAGCCTGGACGATCTTCCGACCCGCGCGCAGCAAGCCACTGAACCCGAGCCGGTCGTGCCGCGCGTCGATCGCCCGTCGTCGCTGGTCGACAAGGTCACGCGCGCCGAAGAGCTGCGCCTGCAACTCGCCGATGAGATCGTGCGCGGCACGCTGCCGCCCGGCGCCGGGCTCGATGAGACCGATCTGGCGCGCCGCTTCAACGTTTCGCGCACGCCGGTGCGCGAGGCGCTGCGGCAGCTGGCCGCGAGCGGCCTGATCGATGCCCGCGCCCATCGCGGTGCGGTGGTGGCGCGGCCCTCGCTCGAACGACTCACCGGCATGTTCGAGGCGATGGCGGAGCTGGAAGCGATGTGCGCCGGCCTTGCCGCCGAGCGGATGATTCCGGCGGAGCGCCATGCGCTGGAGGCGATCCACGAGGAGCTGCGGGTCTTGAGCTACACCGGCAATCCCGAGCGCTTCCACGAGGTCAATGAGCGCTTCCACAACGCGATCTATGCCGGCTCGCAGAACGCCTATATCGCCGAGATCACCCTGGCGACGCGGGTGCGGGTGCAGCCGTTCCGCCGCGCCCAGTTCCGCAACCTCGGGCGCCTGGCAAAATCCCACGCCGAGCACGACCGCGTCGTCGTCGCCATCCTGCGCGGCGACAAGACAGGGGCTGCGGCTGCGATGCGCGCCCATATCGAGCAGGTGCGCGGCGAATACGAGACCTACGCGGTGTCGGTGTAGCTCTCGCTCCTCCCGTCATTGCGAGGAGCGAAGCGACGAAGCAATCCATCTGTCCATACACGCGAAGATATGGATTGCTTCGCTTCGCTCGCAATGACGAAGGTGAGATCTTGCTGCCCCGCAAGAGAGGGGCGAGAGAGCCCACCGGCCTAGCGACTACATCTTCGCCCTCTCCGCCATGAACGCCCGCCAGCCGCCATAGGCGGAAATATCCTTCGCGCCGGCGATCGCTGCAGGCTCGACAATAAAGCCCTTGGCCTGCCGTCCGTCGGCGAGCCGGATCGTGCCGATCGAGAGCGGCGGCGGAATCGCGGCGACGAATTTTCCGAACGCGGCGGCCGACATTGCCCAGAGCTCGAGCTTGATCGATGCACCCGCGCCGCCCTCGACACGCAGCATGCCGGGTTTCGGCGGCGTGGTGTCGAGCGCATAGAGCTTGTAGTCCGCTGCGGTGACCGCCTCTTCCAACAGCCGTGCGTCGAGCGCCGTCAGCTCATGATTCAGCGCCATGCTGGAGAGATGCGCGCCGACCACCGCGATCGTGATCTCGTCGGCGCTGGCCTGCGCCGGGACCGCGGCCAGCGGCTGCTGCGGCAGCGCCTTCGCGCCGAGCGCAAGTCCGGTGTCGGCATGAAACACGCGGCCGATGCCGGCAAGCTTCGCATCGCAGCCGGCGGGCGCGAGCAACGTGATGCCGAACGGCGCGCCGTCCGGCCGCATCGCTGCCGGCAGCGCGAGGCCGCAGAGATCGAGCAGGTTGACGAAATTGGTGTAGGTGCCGAGCCGCGAGTTGAGCTCGATCGGGTTGGCCAGCACGTCGGCGGTGGAATAGACCGTCGGGGCGGTCGGCAGCACGATCGCATCGCATTGCGCGAAGGTGCGCGCGGCAACACGGCGCAGCGCCTGCAGGCGATAGAGCGCGGCGAATGTGTCGGCCGCGGTGGGCCGCGCGCCGCCGATGGTGATCTCGCGGGTCACCGGATGGATCGCGTCGGGCGACGATGCCAGCAGGTCGCGGATCACGAGATAGCGCTCGGCGACCCACGGGCCCTCATAGAGCAGCCGCGCCGTCTCGTAGAACGGCTCGAGGTCGGACTCGACGAGTTCGGCGCCGAGCCCCTGCCAGCGCTTGCACGCCTCGCCATAGGCGGTCTCGGCCTCGCGATCGCCGAAGAAGATCAACTGGCCGGACTTGGGAATGCCGAGCTTCAGCTTCGCCGGAAACGCCGCGAGCGGCCCGAGCGGCCTGTCGCGCGAGAACGGATCGGCGTCATCCGGACCGGCCATCACGGCAAGCGCGGCCAATGCGTCATCGACGGTGAGCGAGAACACCGAGATGCAGTCGAGCGTGCGGCAGGCCGGCACCAGCCCGGCGTTCGAGATCAGCCCGAGGCTCGGCTTGAGCCCGACGATGTTGTTGAGCATCGCCGGGACGCGGCCGCTGCCGGCGGTGTCGGTGCCGAGCGAGAGCGGCACGAGGCCCGCCGACACCGCGACCGCGGAGCCCGAGCTCGATCCACCCGGCACCAGATCGTCGCGCACGGGGTTCCTGGGAATGCCGTAGGGCGAGCGCACGCCGACCAGGCCGGTGGCGAACTGGTCGAGATTGGTCTTGCCGATGACGACGGCGCCGGCTGCGCGCAGCCTGGCGACAACAGTGGAGTCCTTCGCCGGCAGATAGGAGAATGCCGGGCAGGCGGCGGTGGTCGGCAGCCCCGCGACATCGATATTGTCCTTCACTGCGACCGGCACGCCATAAAGCGGCAGCGTCGGATCGGTGAGCCGCGCGGCCTCGGCAAGCGCCTCCTGCTCATCGCGCAGGCTGATGAAGATGGCGGGGTCGTTGTGTTCGCGGATGCGCTGGTAGCTGCGCGCCACGGTTTGCGCCGGCGTCATGGTCTCGGTGCGGTGTGCGGCAACGATCGCGGCGGCAGTTTCAGTCACGTGGTTGGCCCGTCTGTTGAGCGACTGGGCATCGGATGCCCGCCGCGAGGGAATTGCAGCCTGATCGAAGCAAGCAATGTGCCATTGTGTACAATCCATCCGCGGGCGCGACGCGACGAATTATTACACAATATCAGTTGTTTGAAATGCTCGCTGGTAGCTGATGCTAGCTGGCTTGCGAGTGTCGATGCCTAATTTTAGAGCAGGCATGACCAAGCCGAAATCCGGCCGCGGGATCAGGTGAAGCAGGCAAGGATCTGCAGCAGTCGCTCGCGGTTTTCCTTGCCGATCTTCTCGGCGACATGCCGCTCGTGCTCGGCGGCGAGCCGCTTGAACCGTGCCAGCGCGGTCTTGCCGCGCGCGGTCAAATGTAGCGCGTGGGAACGGCGGTCGGTGGCGGAGGGGATGCGGCTGACGAAGTCGCGTTCCTCCAGGCTGTCGAGCAGATGCACGAGGCGCGCGCGCTCGATCCCGAGCCGCTTGGCGACCGCCATTTGGCTCAGGCCTGGATTAGCCCCGATCACGGTCATGACCGAATATTGGGTGGGATGGATATCGACGGTTGCCAGCGTCTTGATGAAGTCCTGGAAGATCCAGAGCTGGAAACGTCGCACCGCGTAGCCGGCGTGGCCGACCAGCGCGTCGAGGCCGATGTCGTCGCCGGTGTCGCCGGCATGCGCCCGGCCATTCGCGGCGCGCGCCTGGGGGCGGCCGATTGCCGCTGTTGCCGCCTTGCGCGATGTCTTTTGCTGGCTTGCCATGACTGCGATGCTAGCGCGCTTGAGGCGGGAGGGAAAGATTGTTGTTGACGACAACAATTGATGTCCGCAACATTATCGCCAAAGAGCCCGGCCGGGAGCGCGGCGCCGCACGATGTTGCAGCGCGATCCCGAAAGGACATGGGCGAGGAGGAAGCCATGGCTGCCGTCAGCGCAGACAATCCGAATAGCCTGTTCGCGACGCCTGCCATCGTGGCGGATCGACGTGGCGACGGCAGCATCCTGGTTCGTTCCACCACGCCCTTGAAAGAAAGCACTCGCTGCGTCGGCGACTGGCTGGAGCACTGGGCGCGGCAGGCGCCGGATCGCATCTTCCTCGGCGAGCGCGCGAGCGTCGAAGCGCCCTGGAGCACCGTCGGTTATCGCGACGCGCTCAGGATCGTGCGGCGCGCTGCATCGTGGGTTTTGGCGCAAAGGCTGAGCACCGAGCGCCCGCTCGTCATCCTCTCCGACAACGGCATTGACCACGCGCTGTTCGCGCTCGCCGCCCAGCATGTCGGCGTGCCTTCGGCCGCGATCTCGCCGGCCTATTCGCTGATGTCGAAAGACTTCGACAAGCTGAAGGGCATGATCAGCCTGCTCGATCCCGGTGCGATCTATGTCGCGGGCACAAAGCCGTTTGCAGCGGCGCTTGCCGCGATCAGGCCGCTGCATCGCGCCGTCATCGTCAGCGGCAATCCCGAGGACGCCGACGCGCTGGCATTTCGAGCCATTGCAGCGACACCGGAATCGCCGGACGTGGCAAAAGCCTTCGCCGCGGTGACGCCGGACACGATCGCAAAATTCCTGTTCACCTCCGGCTCAACAGGCACGCCGAAGGCCGTGATCAACACCCAGCGCATGCTGACCTCGAGCCAGCAGGCCAAGGCGCAGACCTGGACGTTCCTCGAGCGCGCTGGCGAAGAGCTGATCATTCTGGACTGGCTGCCCTGGAGCCACACCTTCGGCGCCAACCACAATTTCAACCTGGTGCTACGCAACGGCGGCACGCTCTATATCGACGGAGGTAAGCCGGCGCCCGGCCTGTTCGCGACCTCGCTCGCCAATCTGCGCAGCGTGGTGCCGACGGTCTACTTCAACGTGCCACGCGGCTTCGACATGCTGATCGCGGCGCTTCGCACCGACGAGAAGTTGCGCCGCAAATTCTTCGAAGGCACCAAATTCGCCTTCTATGCCGGCGCGGCATTGCCGCAGAATCTGTGGGATGCGCTGGAGGAATTGTCGCTGCAGACGGTCGGCCGCAAGCTGCCGATGGTGTCGGCCTGGGGTTCGACCGAGACCTCGCCGCTGGCGACCGACTGCCACTTCCTTGCAAAACGATCCGGCAATATCGGCGTGCCGATCCCGGGTACCGAGCTCAAGCTCGTGCCGTCGGGCGACAAGCTCGAGGTGCGCGTGCGTGGGCCCAATGTCACGCCGGGCTATTGGAAGGCGCCCGAACTCACCGCCGAGGCCTTCGACGACGAAGGCTTCTACAAGATCGGCGATGCCGTCACCTTCGCCGATCCTGACCGGCCGGATCTCGGCCTGTTCTTCGACGGCCGGGTGGCGGAGGATTTCAAACTCAATTCCGGCACCTGGGTCAGCGTCGGCACCTTGCGCGTCGCCGGCATCGCGGCGCTGGCACCGCTCGCGCAGGATATCGTCGTGACCGGCCACGGCCGCGATGAGGTGCGGTTCCTGGTGTTTCCAAACCATGCCGCCTGCCGTTCGCTCGCGGAACTGCCCGAGAGTGCCGACCCACGCGAAGTGATCAGTCATCCGGCGGTCCGATCCGCGATCGGGCAGGGGTTGGCAAAGCTGAAGGCGCAAGGCGGTCATTCCTCCGGCCATGCCACCCGCGCGCTGCTGCTCGCCGAGCCCGCCTCGGTCGACGGCGGCGAGATCACCGACAAGGGCTACATCAACCAGCGCGCCGTGCTGACGCGCCGCGCCGCAGCAGTGATGGTGCTGGAGGACGACGCGTCGTCCGACCCGGTCGCCTGCGGCGAGTGAGGGCACGGCGAAGCAGGCTCGAGTGAGGAGGGCACTCGCGGAAGGGTTCCCTCCCCCCTTGCGGGAGAGGGTTAGGGAGAGGGGTGCCGCACGACGTGCGCTATCCTTATTCGTGTCACGTCAACGCACGTTGCGAGGGCGATGGACACATCGATCGTCTCGCCCGGGGCCTACCCCTCTCCCCAACCCTCCCCCGCAAGGGGGGAGGGAGCCTGACCAGTGTGCTCACCTGACCCGAGCGAGATGTTACAAGTCTTGGCATGGGACCTGACGCCGCACCTCATCACCTTTTTAGTTGCCAGGGCAACTAAATTGTGCGAGTTTCGGCTCCCATAAGGACAGGGCCGGTCAACGGCTACGCGTTTGGGAGGATAATGTTGCGCAGCAGCGCGCGAGCAGCACGCATGGAAGACCGGGCGAATACCGCGGTGGCACCAGGCGCCACCGGCGGCGCTGTGCGGTCAGGTCGTGCTTTGCCCGGTCACGGCGCCGAGATTTTCGTGCAGCCGGCGCAGCAGGTCGATCAGCACCTCGCGCTCGTCCTTCTTCAGGCACGACAGCAGCCGCCGCTCCCGTTCCAGCGCCGCGACGATCACCTTGTCGTGGACGGCGCGGCCGCGCGCGGTCAGGGTGATCGAATGGGTGCGGCCGTCGTCGGGCGCGGTCCGGATCGTCAACAGGCCGCGCTTCTGCAGCGCCGCGAGGTTGCGGCTGACCGGCCCCTTGTCGAAGCCGATCACCTGGCAGATCCGGGAGGCGGGAATGCCCGGCTCGATCGCCAGTTGCGAGATGATTCGCCACTCGGTGACGTTGACGCCGAAATTCTTCTGGTAAAATGCGGTGGCGCTGTTCGACAGCTTGTTGCCGATGAAAGTGATGAACGCCGGCACATAGCGATTGAGATCCAGCAGCGGGCCATCGGTGGCATCTGCGGGATCGGCCGGTCTCGGCCGGCGGGGCTTTCGGGGGAGGGGCTGGCTGCTCATTTCTCAAATCATCGCTGCGAAACTGTTCGGGAGCAAGTGACATGCGGCCCGTGTTGACAAGATCAAACCTCGGGAGGTCCCGATGACTGCAACAGACGATGCGTCCGTCCCGCATCTGGACGTCGATCCGTTCGCGCTCGACTTCTTCGCCGATCCATTCCCGACCCATGAGCGGCTGCGCGAGGCCGGGCCGGTGGTTTATCTGGACAAGTGGAATGTCTATGGGGTGGCGCGCTACGCCGAGGTGTACGCCGTCCTGAACGATCCCGCCACGTTCTGCTCCAGCCGCGGCGTCGGCCTCAGCGACTTTTCCAAGGAAAAGCCGTGGCGGCCGCCGAGCCTGATCCTGGAGGCCGACCCGCCCGCCCACACCCGCACCCGCACGGTGCTGAGCTCGGTGCTGTCGGCGACCGTGATGAAGCAGCTCCGCGGGCGATTTGCCGCCGCCGCGGAGGCCCGGGTGGATGCACTGCTGGACAAGCGCAGGTTCGATGCGATCGAGGACCTTGCGGAAGCCTATCCGCTCTCGATCTTCCCGGACGCGCTTGGCCTGAAGCCGGAGGGCCGTGAGCATCTGCTGCCTTACGCCAGCCTGGTGTTCAACGCCTTCGGGCCGCCGAACGAACTGCGCAAGCAGGCGATCGAGCGCTCCGCGCCGCACCAGGCCTATATTGCCGAGCAGTGTCAGCGCGACAACCTCACCCCGGGCGGCATCGGCGCCTGCATCCACGCCCATGTCGACAGCGGCGCCATCACCGAGACCGAGGCGCCGCTCCTGGTGCGCTCGCTGCTGTCGGCCGGTCTCGACACCACCGTCAACGGCATCGGCGCCGCGGTCTACTGCCTCGCCCGCTTCCCCGACCAGTTCGAGAAGCTGCGCGCTGATCCGACCTTGGCGCGCAACGCGTTCGAGGAAGCGGTGCGGTTTGAAAGTCCGGTTCAGACTTTCTTCCGCACCACGACCCGCGACGTCGAGCTCAACGGGGCTGGCATCCCCGAGGGCGAGAAGGTGCTGATGTTCCTCGCTGCGGCCAATCGCGATCCGCGTCGCTGGGAGGCGCCCGATAGCTACGACATCACGCGCCGCACCTCGGGCCATGTCGGCTACGGTTCGGGCATCCATATGTGCGTCGGCCAGCTCGTCGCCCGCCTCGAAGGCGAGGTGATGATGGCGGCGCTGGCGCGTCGTGTCGCCAGGATCGAAATGACAGGTGAACCGAAGCGCCTGTTCAACAACACGCTGCGCGGGCTCGAGAGGCTGCCGGTCGAAATCACGCCGGCCTGACGAAATTCGCTGGCTGCGGAATGACGCAAAGGGAGGGGATAGGATGAGGGGCTTTGGGGTTGGGCGATTTAGGATTGGACTTGCGCTGGCATTGGCTTGCGCCGCGGGCAGCGCACGCGCGGAGATTTCCGGCGACGTCGTGCGCGTCGGCGTGCTGAACGACATTTCCGGCATCTTCCAGGACACCAACGGCATGGGCTCGGTGGAAGCCGCGCGGATGGCCGCGGAAGATTTCAATGGTGGCGGCAAGGGCATCAAGGTCGAGATCGTCTATGCCGATCACCAGAACAAGGCCGACGTGGGATCTGCGATCGCGCGCAAATGGCTCGATGTCGAAGGCGTCGACGCCATCGTCGACGTGCCGAATTCGGCCGTCGGCCTCGCCATCAACACCGTGCTGCGCGATAGCAGGATGACGTTCCTGGCGTCGTCGACCGCAAGCTCCGATCTCACCGGCAAGGCCTGCTCGCCGAACACCATTCAATGGGTCAACGATGCCTGGGCGACCGGCAACACCACTGCGGCCGCGATGATGCAGCGTGGTGGCAAGGACTGGTATTTTGTCACGGTCGACTATGCACTCGGCAAAGGCATTGAAGCTGAAGCGACGAACTACGTCGAGAAGCACGGCGGCAAGGTCTTGGGATCAAGCAAGCACCCGCTCGGCACGTCGGACTTTGCGTCCTTCCTGCTGCAGGCACAAAGCTCGAAAGCCAAAGTGATCGGCCTCGCCAATGCCGGCGGCGACACCATCAACGCGGTGAAGCAGGCGGCCGAGTTCGGCATCCAGCAGGGCGGCCAGACCATGGTGGCGTTCCTGCTGTTCGTGAACGACGTCCACGGCATGGGCCTGAAGGTCGCGCAGGGCCTGCAGCTGCTGGAAGCCTTCTACTGGGATATGAACGACGACACCCGCGCGTTCGCAAAACGTTTCGCCGCGCGTCCCGGCATGAACGGCAAGATGCCGAGCGGCAACCAGGCCGGTGTCTATGCTTCCACGCTAGCCTACCTCAACGCCGTCGCCGCCACCGGCAGCGACGATGCCAAGGTGGTGGTGCCGCAAATGAAGACCTTCAAGGGCAAGGACAAGCTGTTCGGCGACACCACGATCCGCCAGGACGGCCGCGTCATCCACCCGATGTATCTGTTCGAGGTGAAGAAGCCGGAGGAGTCGAAGTACCCCTACGATTATTACAAGCTGATCGCGACCATTCCGGCTGAGCAAGCGTTCCGGCCGTTGGCCGACGGCGGATGCTCGCTGGTGAAGTGAGGTTGTTGGTGAAGCGAGCTCTTCGCCGCGCACTCATCCTCCCCTGGAGGGGGAGGATCGGTTCGCATGAAAATGCGAACCGAGGTGGGGTGAAGGTCTCTCCGTTGAATCGGTGCCCGAGTTGAGAGATCACCCCACCCCGGATCGCACGTCGCTGCGCTCGTTGCGATCCGACCCTCTCCCTCCGGGGGAGGGTGAAAGGTGGGGGCTCACTCTGGGGATGGGGCGGCAGCACCCGCTGCTGCGTGCATCACCGAAGACACTATTTCGCCGGAGGCGCCTTGGGGAAGGCCGACACCATCCGGATCTTCCAGTTTCCGCCCTGGCTGACATACGCCGCGGTCCAGCGGCCGATCACGTCTAGCGGCTCGCCCTTCGGGTTCTTGCCGGTGATGTGATACTCGCCGACCGCGAGAGCCGTATCGGTGCCCAGCGGCAGGGCCTCGTCCACCGTTATTTCATTGTGGTTGAAGCCGGCCTTGAAGAAGCCCTCGTAGGTCTGGGCAATGTCGGTGTGCGTCCCCGTCGCATTGACGACCAGGCCGTCGGGCGCATAGAGCGCGGCGATTCCGGCACCATTCTGCTTGTTGAAGTTGTCGGCGTAGGCCGCCGCGACCTTTTCGACCTGTTGCTTCAGACTTTCGTCGCCGGCGGTTGCGGCGGCAGGCATCGCGAGTAGCGCAATGAACAGATATAAGGCGGAAGACATTCGCATTGTATTCCCCTCCTTGAAATCATCGTTGAGTATCTGTCTCGGTCAGCCGGGACCGTGATGGTGTAGCACACCAATTTTCGAGGAGAGCTGCCGGCTCGCCGCGATCCGGCAATGGCCCTGACTAAGAGGAGGTAGCTCCACCGGCCGAGCCGTAGAGCTTAGCGCGCCTTGTACTGGTGACAGGACAAGGGTTAGC